>NZ_JALBGW010000059.1:0-26664 GCF_023006485.1 Neorhizobium sp. BETTINA12A | reverse complement strand
GAGGCCGGCCTGCCGGACGACCTGATAGCGGCGCTCGCCGAAAATGCCGCCGCCGCGGCGGCCTTCGAAAAGCTCGACAAGACCGGCCAATATGGGGTGGTGCTTCCGCTGTTGAAGGCGACCACGCCGAAGGTTCGGGCCGCGCGGGTGGCGAAGGCGGTGGGGAAGCTGGCAGTAGTAGACAAATAGAGGCGTTTCTACCCAGCTCGCCCCCCTCTGCCCTGCCGGGCATCTCCCCCTCAAGGGGGGAGATCGGCCAGAAGCAAGATCCTACCCGACAAAGAGCCTTGAGTTTGCCGAACTCCACTCCTTGGCCAGTTTTCTGCCGTCGCACAAATCAGAGAGGGACCGCTGAGCCCGCCTCCTTCGATCTCCCCCCTTGAGGGGGAGATGCCCGGCAGGGCAGAGGGGGGTGTCACACGCCACACCCTTCAATATCGTCACGCGGATGACTTACCCGAGGACAAATCGCAGCCTCCTTCCGGCATTTTCAATCACTTGCGCGATTGTTCATCCCCACCCCTCGCCACCATGTCTACAATTCCCCCGCTTCCGTCGCCGGAGTGTTTCGCGAGACGTTCGCGGGCAGGCGGAGGCCGGCGCCCTCATTCGATCCGTAACGTGCGGGGAAGGTGAGGGAGGTGAAAGCCATGTAGGGTGCGCTGAAAGGCAAGCCTTCCTATCAAGCCTCCCCCGGGCAGCCATGTCCGGTTCGGTTGAGCCGTGCAAGTGGCAGGCCTGTCCCGAAAGGATGGGCGCGAATGAAGCCACGCAGCGAGGCGAGATGATCACCTGTAGGGGCCGGAAGCCTCGAAAGAACGCCGAAGGCCACGCGAATGCGGAGCCACCATTCAAAAAATCAATCGAGGTTCCGCATTCGTGTGGGCTCTCCGACAGGACGCAAGGGCATGCCGGTTCGCCGGAACGGGAAGATCAGAACCGAACACGGGAGCCGGAAACGGTCGCGTGGACGAAAGCGCGTGTTCGGAGCGGTTGCAGCAAAGGGCGCGACGGCCCGATGTCCGGGACCGCGTCGGAAGAGAAGGATCAGGGAGAAAGGAACGATGGCGAGAAGCGAAGAAGAGTGCCGCCGCCTCATGGAGGAAGAGGACAGGCAGCCCTATCTGCCCGGGCTGACCTGGGGCGAGTTCAGCGCGTTGCCGCCACGCCGGAAATCCCACGAGCTCCAGAAGTTCACCCAGCATTTCACGACCTATCTCGGCTTCTGGAAAACCTGCGACCTTTCTTCCTGCCGCCGGGCCAAGGCCTGCAGAGGGTTTCTCACAGAAGCGCAATATCGCGCCAATCCGGGTTACCACGACAGCTTCCCGCCCTGTGTCGGCCCTGGCGGTGCCCGTCAGCAGGAGGTGCTGGCGGGTATGAGGCGGCTCGGCGGCGCGGACGACGACGAGCCGAAATACGACGGCCGCCGGAAAACCGGGGAGGAGGACGAATGATCGCCCCGGTGCCGGCCGGTTCCAGGCGCGACCGTCCGTCCGTCACGCCTTGTCGAGCGCGATCGTCAGGTCGGCGATCAGGTCGTCGGGGTGCTCGATTCCGATCGACAGGCGGATGGTCGAATCAAGCACACCTATCCTCTGGCGCACCTCGGCGGGCACGCCGGAATGGGTCATGGTCGCCGGGTGGCTGGCAAGCGATTCCGTGCCCCCGAGGCTCACCGCCAGCTTGAAGATCTGCAGCGCGTTCAAAAACCGGAACGAGGCCGGCTGGCCGCCCCTGATGTCGAAGGAGAAGGTCGAGCCGCCGCCGCTGCATTGCGCCGCAAACACTTGGCCCACCGGCGATGCCGGGTCGTGATAGGGCAGGTAGTGGATGTTCTCGACATTCGGGTGCCCACGCAGGAAATCGGCGACGGCGAGCGCGTTGGTATTGGCCTTTTCCATGCGGATCGACAGCGTTTCGAGGCTGCGGCCGAGCATCCAGCAGGAATGCGGGTCGAGCTGGGTGCCGATCGCCCCGCGCAGCGCCTTCACCTGCTTCATCACCGCCTTGGAGCCGAGAGCGGCGCCGGCGATCAGGTCCGAATGGCCGCCGACATATTTGGTCAGCGAATAGAGCGAGATATCCGCTCCGTGCTCGATCGGCCGCTGGAAGACCGGGCCGAGCAGCGTGTTGTCGCAGGCGATCACCGGGCGGTGCCCCTGTTTTTCGCCGATCGCCTCCGCCACGCTGCGGATCATCGCCACGTCCACCAGGCTGTTGGTGGGGTTCGCCGGCGTCTCGATCAGGATCACCGAAACGCGGCCCTTGCCCATCGCCTCCTTGGCGGCCGCCGTCACCAGCGCCTCGTCGACCCCATCCGCGAAGCCGACTGCTGCGACGCCCATGTTAAGGAAGGTTTTCGAAAGCAGCGTTTCGGTGCCTCCGTAAAGCGGCTGCGAATGCAGCACGCTGTCACCGGGCCTGACGAACGCCATCAGCGTCGTGGCGATCGCCGACATGCCGGAGGAAAACAGCACGCAGCTCTCGGTGCGCTCATAGACCGCCAGCCGGTCCTCGACGATCTCGCTGTTGGGATGGTTGAAGCGCGAATAGACCAGCCCCGCCCCGGTGCCCGCCGGCGGTTCGCGGCGGCCGGAGACGAAGTCGAAGAAGTCGCGGCCCTCCTCGGCGGATTTGAACACGAAGGTGGAGGTGAGGAACACCGGCGGCTTGACCGCGCCCTCGGAAAGCTCCGGGTCGTAGCCGTAGTTCAGCATCTGCGTTTCGGGATGGAGCTTGTGATTGCCGATATGCGTCTTGGAGGGATGCGGGGCGGTCATGGTCGGTCTCCTAGTCTGAAAAAAAGCGGATGCCATGACCGGAGATAATATCGGAAAAACCGCCGCCAAGGGGCGTTATCTGCGAAAGCCGGATTGCTCAGCGCGCTGCGGGCACAGCCGGATGCGCGGCGGCTGCCGCCGGCTCTCCCCAGGCCGAGATCGGCTGTCCGCCCCTGGTCGTCACGCGCATGTCGTAGAGCGCAAGCGAGGCCTCAACCTGGCGCATGTCGGCGCAGCGGTTGATGATGCCGCCGATATATTGCACGCAGTCGCTGACATTGCCTTGTACCGAGCCGGTCGCCCAGTCCTTGACGATGCCGTCGGCGCCGACCAGGAAATAGGAAAGGCGGTTGTTCTGCGACACGGTCGAGCGGCCGACCAGCCCGCCGAAGCTCGAACCGGACTCGGTTTTCGAAGCTGGCGCGATATGCCGGTAGATCGTCATCCCGTTTTTCAGCGGCGTCGCGCCGATCATCGGCCCGAACGTCGCGTCGGAGCCGGAAAGCCGCGCCAGGGTCGACTGGTTGACATTCGCCACTTCCGCATAGGGACGGCCCATCGCATAGCTGGTGAAGGAGCGGTTGGCGGCATTTTCCGCTTTTTCCGCTACCTGCGAGCACCCCGCCAGAGCCAAGCCGAACGCCATCGAAAGAACTGCCAGCAGACGCATAGATGTCCCCCTGTCACATGTCCCGGGCCCAAGATACGACCGGTTCCCGGTCAATGTGCGAATATGCCGGCGCCCCCGCGACCGGTCGTTAGTCATTATCAGATTTTGCATGTTTTGAAAGCGCCGCGGGCGCGGGCGTCGGACCTGCATTCAGCGCCGGAAACCTCTGGTTTCCGGCCTGCAAAGTCCAGATCTGCCGTTGACCCGCGCGCCTGGAGGAGGTTATCACTGCTCGCGTCAATAAAGGGAGGATGCCCGCGAACCTGCCGGGCATCATGATCAGAATGCCACGCCTTTCCGCCTCCACCGAACTTCCCGCAGATGTCGCAGCACCCGGTTACGACAGAGCCCTGCTGAAGCCCGGTATCCTGCATATCGGCCTCGGCGCGTTCCACCGGGCCCATCAGGCGGTCTATACCGACGCCGCATTGACAGCGGAGTTCGGTGACTGGGGGATTGTCGGCGTCAGCTTACGTTCGGTCGATATTGTTCGGGATCTGGCGGCACAGGATGGGTTATATTCGGTCGTCGCCAGCAGCGCTGCCGGAGATAGGGCCCAGGTCGTCGGCTCGATCACCAAGGGCCTTTCCGGCACCGAGGACCAGGCGGAAATTCTGGCGCTGCTGGCTGATCCGGCCATCCGGATCGTCACCATCACCGTCACCGAAAAGGCCTATGGCATCGATCCGGTCGCGGGCGGGCTCGACCGCACCCACCCGTCGGTCAAGGCCGATCTTGCCGATCCGATATCGCCGACCGGCGTGATCGGTTACCTGGTCGAAGGTTTTTCGCGCCGCCACGCCGCCGGTTTGCCGCCCTTCACCGTGCTTTGCTGCGACAACCTGCCGACCAATGGGCGCATCGTCCGCAAACTGGTGATCGAGATGGCGGGTGCCCGCGATCCGGCGCTCGCCAGCTGGATCGCCGGCCATGGCGCGTTTCCGTCCAGCATGGTCGACCGCATCGTGCCGGCCGCGACCGACGTGACCCGTGCCCTTGCGGAAGAGCTGATCGGCGCCGAGGACAGGCTGGCGCTCAGCACCGAGCCCTTCATGCAATGGGTGGTCGAAGACCATTTTCTCGCCGGCCGGCCGAAATGGGAAGCCGGCGGCGCGCTTTTCGTCGATGACGTCGAGCCTTATGAGAAGATGAAGCTGCGGCTGCTCAACGGCTCACATTCGCTGGTCGCCTATCTCGGCCAGCTGAAAGACCTCACCTTCGTCCGCGACGTCATGGCCGTGCCGGAATACCGGGCGCTGGTGCGCCGCCACATGGCGGAGGCGGTGAAGACGCTCGATCCGGTGCCGGGCATCGATCTCGACGGCTATATGGACCAGCTGATCGAGCGCTTCGAGAACCCGACGATCGCCCACAAGACGCAGCAGATCGCCATGGATGGCACCCAGAAACTGCCGCAGCGCATCTTCGCAGGGGCAGTGGAAGCCTTGGCGAATGGTGGAGATGCGTCGTCTGCAGCTTACGTTGTGGCTCTCTGGATCGCCTATGTTCGCAAGACCGCGGAGATCAACGATCCGCGCGCGACCGAGCTGAAGACCGCCGCCGCCGGGATGACGGCGGAGGATCCGTCAGCACCCTTCTTCGCAATTGCGGGCCTGTTCCCCCCGGCTCTCACGGAGAATAGCGCATGGCGTGCGCGGGTGAATGCGGAACTTGAAAAACTCTAGCCTCGAAACGTGTGGTCGGCGATCGATTGCGGTTTCATCTCGATCGAGAAGCCGGGCCGCACCGGTGGCATATAGGCCGCGTTTTCGATGATGCAGGGCTCGACGAAGTGCTCGTGCAGGTGGTCGACATATTCGATCACCCGGCCTTCCTTGGTGCCGGATACGGCTATGTAGTCGATCATCGACAGATGCTGCACATATTCGCACAGGCCGACGCCGCCGGCATGCGGCCAGACGGGAAGACCGTATTTCGCGGCGACCAGCAGCACCGCCAGCACCTCGTTCAGACCGCCCATGCGGCATGAATCGATCTGCACGATATCGATCGCGCCTTCGGCGATGAATTGCTTGAACATGATGCGGTTCTGGCACATTTCGCCGGTCGCGACCTTTACGGGACCGATCGCCTCCCGGATTTTTCGGTGGCCGGCAATGTCGTCCGGGCTTGTCGGCTCCTCGATGAAGAAGGGCTTTGCAAAGGCAAGTTTGTTGACCCACTCGATCGCCTGGCCGACTTCCCAGACCTGGTTGGCATCGATCATCAGGTAGCGGTCGGGACCGATCACCTCGCGGGCGATGGTCAGGCGCCTGATATCGTCTTCAAGATCGCGCCCGACCTTCATTTTCACATGGTTGAAACCTGCATCGACGGCTTCATGACACAGCCGGCGCAGCTTCTCTTCCGGATAACCGAGCCAGCCGGCTGACGTCGTGTAGCAGGCATAACCCTCACGCTTCAGCACCTCGATGCGCTCAGCCTTGCCCGCTTCGGCGCGTTTCAGGATCGCCAGCGCATCCTCGCGCGACAGCACGTCGGTCAGGTAACGGTAATCGACGATATCGGCGATCTCTTCCGCCGACATCTCCGCAACCAGCTGCCAGACCGGCTTGCCCTTCTGCTTGGCGAGCAGATCCCAGAAGGCGTTGACGACCGCGCCGGTGGCGAGGTGGATGGCGCCCTTGTCCGGCCCGATCCAGCGCAGCTGGCTGTCGCTGGTCAGATGCCGCCAGAACTTTCCCGGCGCCTTGGCGAAGGTTTCGAGTTCCTGTCCGACCACCAGATGCCGCATCGCCTTGATCGCCATGCAGCAGATGTCGTTGCCCCGCCCGATCGTGAAGGTCAGGCCGTGGCCGGCAAGATCTCCGCTATCGGTATCGAGGATGACATAGGCCGCCGAATAATCCGGGTCCGGGTTCATCGCGTCGGAGCCGTCAAGGCTCTGCGATGTGGGGAAACGAAGATCGAAGACGCGGAGATCGGTGATGCGGGTCATGGTTCTCTCGTATTGCCTCAGATGGTCCAGCCGCCGTCGATGGCGTAAGCTTGGCCTGACGTATAGGTGGCGCCGGCGAGATAGAGGGCGAGCTCGGCGATTTCTTCCGGGGTGCCGAGCCGGCCCATCGGCTGGCGGGCGATGAAGGCGGCGCGGGCCTCGTCGTAATTGCCCTGGGCCCGCATGCGGTCCTGCAGCGAGGGGCTTTCGACGGTGCCGGGGCAGATGGCGTTGCAGCGGATGCCATCGGTTACGTAATCGGCGGCGACGGATTTTGTGAGCCCGATCACGGCCGCCTTGGTGACGCCATAGGCGAAGCGGTTCGGCACGCCCTTGATGCTGGAAGCGACGGACGACATGTTGATGATCGCGCCATCCTTCTTCGCCAGCATGCCGGGCAGCACGGCCCGGATGGTGCGGATCATCGCCCTGACGTTGAGGTCGAGGGCGAAGTCGAAATCGCTGTCCTTCATATCGAGGATCGAACCCCCATGGACGAAGCCGGCACAGTTGAAGAGGATGTCGACCGTGCCGATGCGCTCGACACAGGCGACG
The DNA here is from genome assembly GCF_023006485.1 of Neorhizobium sp. BETTINA12A. Taxonomy (NCBI): domain Bacteria; kingdom Pseudomonadati; phylum Pseudomonadota; class Alphaproteobacteria; order Hyphomicrobiales; family Rhizobiaceae; genus Neorhizobium; species Neorhizobium sp. BETTINA12A. The sequence continues at coordinate 19,697 of NZ_JALBGW010000059.1, read as the reverse complement.
ATCGCCGCGTTGTCGAGCACGTCGAGCCTTGCCGTCTTCAGATTGTCGAGTTTCGGCAGCGCGGCCAGCAGGCTTTCGTTGATATCGGTCGCATGGACCGTCGCGCCGGCTTCTGCAAAGGCGAGCGCCGCTGCCCGGCCGATGCCCTGGCCTGCGGCGGTCACGAATGCGGTTTTTCCATCAAGTCTGATCGTCATGTCTTATCCTCGAATTATCCGGCCGGCCGTCAGTCTGATTGAGGAAATCCTCAATCCAGATGAAAGACCTCTTCCATCATCGCCCACCACTCACCTTGCTTGCGGCTATCGAGCGGCTTTTGGCAAGGGATGGTCAGCGACCACCATTCCTGATTCTTAGGGTCGGCGGCTATTTTCGCCATGTCGGCTTCGAAATCGCTGCCATGATATTCCCAGGTTCCGAACAGCAGGTTTTCCGGCTCGCGCAGGAAGATCGTGTAGTTCCTGATGTTGGCACGGCTGATGAGGGCGAGCACTTCCGGCCAGACGGCGGCGTGCAGGCGCTTGTATTCCGCGATCATCTGCGGCTCGATGCCGATCACCATGCCCATTCTCTGCATCATCGCCTCCTTCAGACTTCCACCAGCGCCTTGACGACGCCGGCCGCCGGATCCGTCAGTCCTGCAAAACGTTCCGGTACTTCCGACAGCATCATTCTATGAGTGATCAGGGCTGCGGGGATCTTGTCCTCGCGCATGACCTGCATCACCCGCTCGAAATCCACGGCCGTCGCATTGCGGCTGCCGAGCAGCGTCGTCTCGCGCTTGTGGAACTCCGGATCGGAGAAAGTAATGTCGCTCGAAACGATCGAGACCAGTACATAGGTGCCGCCATGGGCGACGAAACCGAAGCCGCGTTCGATCGCTTTCGGATTGCCGGTCGCATCGAAAACGGTGTCGAAGAAGTCGCCACCGGTCAGCGCCGAAAGCTGCGCGTGATCGTCCGGACCAAGTTGAACCGTGGAGGCGAGCCCAAGCTGCTGGCGGGCGAAATCCAGCCTGTCCGCACGGCCGTCGAGAAGCGTCACCGTTCCCCCCTCGAGTGTCGCGAAGATTGCGACCGCCAGTCCGATCGGACCGGCGCCGGTGACCAAAACGCTCTGTCCTGGCTCGATCCTGGCGCGGGCGACCGCATGGGCGCCGATCGCCAGGAACTCCACCATCGCCGCCTGATCGAGCGAGAGGCCCTCGGCCTTCAACACGAATTCTTCCGGCAGGCTCAGATATTCGGTCATGCCGCCGTCGCGATGGACGCCGAGCACGCCGAGGTTACGGCAGCAATTGGTCCGGCCCTTGAGGCAGGCATGGCAGTGGCCGCAGGAGATGTAGGGCATGATCGAGACGGCATCGCCGGCCTCGAGCAGGCTACCGGCAGGCGCTTCTTCGACCGTGCCGGCGAGTTCATGGCCCATGACGCGCGGATAGGAGAGATAAGGCTGGTTGCCGGTGAAGATATGCAGGTCGGTACCGCAGACGCCGATGCGCCGCAGCTTCACCAGCACCTCACCGTCACCGCGAAGAGGCTTGGGACGGTCGATGGCGCTGAGCTTTCCCGGTGCATCGCAGATGATCGTCAACATAATTTACGCTCCGAGCCGATAGAAACGCTGGGCATTGCCGCCGAAGACCTCGCCATGAGCGCCGGCGGGCGCGATATCGAGGCATTGATCCAGCCAGGCCTGGTAATCTCCGGCAAGTCTCAGCACCGGCCAATCACTGCCCCAGATGACCCGCGCGGGGCCGAACAGGTCGAATATGGTTTCGGCATAAGGCCGCACCGCCTGGGGTTTCTGGTCGCCGGCCTCGGTCAGCAGGCCGGAAAGCTTGCAATGAACGTTCGGCAGTTCGGCGAGCACTTTCATGCGTGCATACCAGTCGATGAAACGGCCCTCCGAAATCGGCGGTTTGGCACCGTGGTCGATGACGATCGGCAGATCCGGGTGTCGCCGGGCGAAACCAAGCAGCGGTTCGAGATGGCGCGGCAGCACAAGTGCATCGAAGACCAGATGGTGTTCGACCATCGCTACCACGGCTGCATCGAGCGCAGGATCGCCGATCCAGTGGTCGTCGGCGATATCCTGCAGCATCGGCCGCAGCCCTTTGAGCTTCGGATGCCGGGCCAGCCGGGCAATGGCTGACGGCGCGCCGGGCGCCTTCATATCGGTCCAGCCGACCACGCCGAGGATGAAGGGCGTTCTGTCGGCGACATCGAGCAGGAACGCGGTGTCCGCCTCGCTCTCCATGGTCTGCACCAGCACCGTGCCGTCGACGCCGGCCGCATCGAGAAGCGGGCGCATATCGTCGGGCAGGAAGTCCCGGTAAATTGCCTGAAGCTCGGCCGGCGGCCATTGACCCACCCGGTCGGCAATCCGCCAGAAATGCTGATGCGCGTCGATACGCATGGTTCAACCCCCCTGACCGGGCAGCGGAGCGCCGTCGGCGATCAGCCCGCGGGCTTTCAGGCGTGACCAGAAGGAGGCCGGGATTTCTTCTCCGAACCAGTCGACATTCGACTTGATCTGTTCGGCGGTGCGTGCGCCGGAGACGACCGTCACCACGGCCGGATGGGCGAGGGGAAATTGCAATGCCGCCGCCTGCAGGCTGACGCCCTCTTCCTCGCAGGCCGCGCGCAACACGTCGACGCGGGCGAGAATATCAGCCGGCGCGTCGGTATAATTGAATTTGCGGTTGCCGGCGAGCAGGCCGGAATTGAACGGCCCGGCCACCACGATGCCGACGCCTTGGCTGGCGCAGTCGTCCATGAACGAGAGGCTCTGCTGTTCGAGCAGCGTATAACGACCGGCGAGCATGGCGACGTCGATATCGAAGACCTGCATCGCGTCGCGGATGATCTCCCATTCGTTGACGCCGAGACCGACCGCCTTGGTAAGCCCTTCCTCGCGCAGCTTCTTCAGCGCGCGAAATCCGCCGCCGGCGGTCAGCTGGTACCAGTAGTGCTGATGCCGGTCGCCATGGGTCATGCTGCCGATATCGTGGATGTAGAGGATATCGGGTTTGAGGATGCCGAGCCGCTGCTGGCTTGCCTCGAAGGACCACATGATGCCGTCATAGCTGTAGTCGAAGACCGGCCGGAAGGGCAGCGGCTCGACATACCCATCTTCCTGCGAGCCGACCGTCTCGTCCGGCTGCATGAGCCGGCCGACCTTGGTGCTGAGCACGAAGTCGTCGCGAGGCAGGTCCGTCAGCATGGTGCCCAGCCGCCGTTCCGAGCGCGTGTACCCGTAGAAGGGCGCCGTATCGTAATAGCGGATGCCCGCCTCCCAGGCGGCTCCAAAGGTGCCTGCCGCTTCTTCGTAAGAGGTCTTGTGGTAGAGGCTGCCCATCTGAGCACAACCGAGCCCCATCTGGGTCAGTTCGACGGAGGCGTGGGGCAGCTTGCGGCGCTCAGTGACATTCATGAGATCGTCCGAAATCCTTTGGGAATAGGATCACGGACGCGCATCATTCGCGATGCGCGCCCGCTGGGGGTAAGGTTAGTAGAGTACGTTCTTGGCTTCCGGCTTGTCGATATTGTCCTTGGTGACGACGACGACACCGGTATCGACGAACTTTTCGACCTTCTCCTTGTTGATCGACTGGAGCACGGTCTTGACGCCGAGTTCGCCCATCTGGAACGAACCCTGCACCGCGATGGCGGTAAGCGTGCCGTCCTTGACGAACTCTTGCAGGTCCTGGTTTCCGTCAAACCCGATCGCGACCACCTTGCCGGCCTTGCCGGACTGTTTCAGCGCGCGGCCCATGCCGATTGCCGTCGGCTCGTTGGCGCCGAAAATGCCCTTGAGGTCGGAATTGGCGGCAAGCACGTCGGTCGTCTGGTTGAGCGCGGTCGCCATCTGGGACTGCGAGTAGAACGGCCCCACGATCGTCAGCTTCGAGTTCGCCTTGATGTAGTCGGTAAATCCGCCGACGCGGCCGATTTCCGAACCGGCACCCGCGACGTAGGACATCACGGCGATCTTGCCTTCCTTGCCGACCTTGTCGATCAGCGCTTTCGCGGCCAGCTCGCCGGCCTTCTTGTTATCGGTGGCGAGGAACGACTGGTAATACTGCTCGGATCCCTTGGCGAGCAGCGAGTCGACGATGACGACCGGGATGCGGGCTTCCCAGGCCTTCTTGACGGCCGGAACCAGTGCGTCCGGATCGGACGGCGCCAGCACGATGCCGGAAACCTTGCGGTTGACGGCGTTCTCGACCATGTTGACCTGGTCGGCGATCGCGGATTCCGCAGCCGGTCCCTGGAAAGTCATGGTGTTGCTGCCCCCGCCGGCCTTCATGGCGGCATCGGCGCCTTTCTGGACATTCTGCCAGAAGGTGGAATTGACGGTCTTCACGATAACGGCGATTTCGCCAGCCTGGGCCGAGAACGCGGTCAGTGCGATCACGGATGTCAGCAGTGCGGCAGCAAGCTTTTTCATGTCTTCCTCCTCTTTTCGTTGGCCTGGAACGGCCGGTTTTTTAGAGAGCTCCTCACTCCCTCGAAGTCTCGCGGGTAAAGGTCCGCGTGCCCTTATCTCAGCGGCGGTTGCGCAGCTGGTCGATCCAGACGGTGACCAGGATGACGAGGCCGATGATGATCTGCTGCGTGAAGGCGGAGACGCCGTTCATGTTGAGGCCGTTGCGAAGGATGCCGATCACGAAGGCGCCGATCGCGGTTCCGGAAATGGTGCCGACGCCACCGATCAGCGACGTGCCGCCGATGACGGCGCTGGCGATCGCATCCAGTTCGTACATCACGCCCTCGTTCGGCTGGGCGGTGACGAGGCGCGACATCAGCACGCAGCCGGTCAGGCCGGCGAGCGTGCCGGACAGAACATAGGTGAAGCTGACGATGCGGGTGACGTTGACGCCGGAAAGCCGCGCCGCATCGGCGTTCGAGCCCACCGCGTAGATATGCCGGCCGAGCACGGAGCGGTTGAGCATGTAGGAAACGGCGATCGCGATCGCGATCATCAGGATGACCGGGTAGGGGATGCCGGGGAAAACGATGGTCGGGAAACCGTCGGTGCCGATGGTGACGACCCGGAAGAGCGAGCCGTTGCCGAGCTCGCCGAAGGATTCGCCAAGCCCCGAGACGGCCCGCGCCCCGGTGATCTGCAGCGCCACGCCGCGGGCGATCATCATCATGCCGAGCGTGGCGATGAACGGCGGCAGCTTCATCTTGGTGACGAGAATGGCGTTAATCAAACCGCAGGCCGAGCCCGTGAGAATGCCGCAGATCATGCCGAGCCAGACAGGCGTTCCGAGATCCTTGACCACCAGCGCCGCGACCACCCCGGAAAGCGCCAGGACCGAGCCGACCGACAGGTCGATGCCGCCGGTGATGATGACGCAGGTGGCGCCGATGCCAAGAAAGGCGATCGAGGTCACCTGCAGCGCCACCGTCATGCCGTTGTCGATGGTGAAGAAGGCGTTGCTGGTCGCCGAAAAGACGCCGATCAGCACGAACAGGCTGCCGAGCGCGGCGAATTTCTGGATGATATCCTTCTGGCGGTCGCTGAACGTGCCGCTCTTCTGTTTCGCAACTTCGATAATTTCAGCCATGTTATGCCCTCATCCTGCCGACCGAGCGTAGCCGGAGGCGTATCGCATGATCTCTTCCTGGTCGGTTTTCGCAGTCTCCAGCACGCCGGTGATGCGGCCCTGGTGGAAGACGGCGACGCGGTCGGTCATGCCGAGAATTTCCGGAAGCTCGGAACTGATCAGCACGACGCCGATGCCGTTTGCCGCAAGCTCGTCCATGATCCGGTAGATCGCCAGCTTGGCGCCCACGTCGATACCCCGGGTCGGTTCGTCGAAGAACAGGATCTTCGACTTCCGGAACAGCCACTTGCCGATGATGATCTTCTGCTGGTTGCCGCCCGAAAGCAGCCGCACCGGCTGCTTGATCGAGGGCGTCCGGATGTTCAGGAGATCGATATATTCTTTCGTCGCCCGCGCATGTTTGGCAAAGTCGATCAGCCCGAAACGGTTCGAGACCGCTTCCATGTTGGCGAGCGTCATGTTGGCATCGACCGGCATCTTGACCGCCAGCCCCTGCGCCTTCCGGTCCTCGGACAGATAGGCGATGCCGGCCGCGATCGCGTCGCGCGGCGAGGTGATGGTGAGCGTATGGCCATGCAGGGTGACCGTGCCGGTATCGAGCGGATCGGCGCCGAAGACGGCGCGCGCCACTTCGGTGCGTCCGGCGCCCATCAGCCCGGCAAAGCCGAGGATCTCGCCGCGGCGCAGCGTGAAGGAAATGTCGCGGAAGACGCCGGTGCGCGAAAGGCCTTGCGCCGAGAAGATGACCTCGTCGCTCGGAACCGACGTCCGCTCCGGAAACTTCTCCTCCAGCGACCGGCCGACCATTTTCGAGACGATCGCATCGATGCTGGTAGCGGCAAAATCGTCGGTGGAGATGTAGCGGCCGTCGCGCAAGACGGTGACGCGGTCGACGATCTCGGACATTTCGTCGAGCCTGTGCGAGATATAGACGATGCCGACGCCCGACGCCTTGAGGTCGCGGATGACCTTGAACAGCAGCCGCGTCTCCTGCTCGGTCAGCGACGAGGTCGGTTCGTCCATGATCAGCACTTCGGCGTCCAGAGACAGCGCCTTGGCGATCTCGACCATCTGGCACTGGGCAACGGACAGGCCCCGCACCGGACGATCCGGATTGATGTCGACCCCCAGCCGGTCGAGGCAGCGCTTGGCATCGGCCCGCAGCTTCTTGCGGTCGACGAGAAAGCTTCCTCCGAGGAAACCACGGCGCGGCTCGCGGGCCAGATAGATGTTTTCCGCCACCGTCAGGTGCGGCACCAGGTTGAGTTCCTGGTGGATGATGGCGATGCCGGCGGCTTCGGATTCCCGCGTCGAGGAGAAATGCCGTTCCTCGCCCTTGTAGGTGATCGTGCCTGAACTCGGCTGGTAGACGCCGCTGACGATCTTCATCAGCGTCGATTTGCCGGCGCCGTTTTCGCCGCAGACGGCATGAACTTCACCGCGGCGGAGGTCGAAATGGACGTTGGCAAGCGCTTTGACACCCGGAAAGTCCTTGCTGATATTATCGAGGCGGAGCAGAGGCTGGTTCGTCGAGGCCGACGCGGCACGGCCCGGCGACATGGCGGCGCCATGCATAGTCTGCCCAAGCTCGGCCGGACGATTTTCCAAATTTGCCTCCCCGGGCTGTTCGGGCCCATTCGCCGGCGGCTCCTCCCTCCGGCGTTGATAATGGGTAAACCCGAGCACGGAAGTGGTCAAGCCAATTTTTCAAAACCCAGCCACAGACCCGTGACGGCAAAAAGAACAAGAGGCAAAAGCGATTAAAGTCATTAAAAATCAACGACAGAAATTTCATTGTTGCTCTCCGCATACCTCCTGATATGGTAAGGCCACATTGTCAGGACGATGAAATTCATGAACGGACCCATCAAGACGGCAGAACCGCGGCGGCTGTATCAGCAGATTGCCGACCAGATCCGGGTGCTGATCCAGGGCGGCCAGTTTCCGGCCGGCGCACGCCTGCCGGCCGAGCGGGAGCTTGCCCAGCAGCTTGGTGTTTCGCGCCCGTCCTTGCGTGAAGCGCTGATTGCGCTCGAAATCGACGGAAGCGTCGAAATCCGAATGGGGTCGGGTATCTACGTGACGGCCGAGCCGGACCGTCGGCCATGGCAAAGCGGCTCGATGGGCGAAAGCCCGCTCGAACTGATGCAGGCAAGAGCTGCCGTCGAAGGCGCGGTCATTCTGCTGACGTCGGCACGGATCACGCAAGAGACATTGCGATCGCTGCGCCAGACGCTCGACCAGATGCGCACCGAGATCGCCGAAGGGCGCAAGGCACTCGACCTTGACCGGCTTTTCCACCTGACCATCGCCAGCCAGTCGGGCAATTCAGTGCTGGCGCATATCGTGGGAGACCTGTTCGACGAGCGCCACAGCCCGATGTCGGCCCAGATCCGGGCTCGATTCGAATCGCCGGAAACCTGGGGGCTTGCGCTGAGCGAGCACGAGGCGATCTATGCGGCGCTGGAGGCGCGCAATCCGCTTCTCGCCCAGGCGATGATGCATGCACATCTGGAGGAATCGAAACAACGCTGGATGAATCACGAGACACGGTGATATTCCTGCGGCTGTTTCGGGAGGAAACAAAAAATGGACTTTGCGGCTTCACCCATCATCATCTTGAACCCGATCGACGATGTCGGCGTCGCGCGGCGGTCGATGCAGGCCGGCGCCCCGACCGGTTTCGGCGATCTTGCGGCCCGCGAGCTGATCGGCCGTGGCCACAAGGTGGCGATCAGGGCGATATCGAACGGCGGCGAGGTGAAAAAATACGGCCAGGTGATCGGCGTCGCAACGCAGGACATCGCCCCCGGCAGCCATGTGCACCTGCATAACCTCGCCATGCTGCCCTCGGAGCACGAGCACCAGTTCAGCGTCGATATCGAAGAAAAGGGCATGCTGCCGGAAGCCGAGCGGCGCACCTTCATGGGTTATGACCGCGGCCTCGGCGGCGCCGGCACCCGCAACTATATCGGCGTCATCTCGTCGGTAAACTGTTCCGCCACCGTATCGCGCTACATCGCCGACTATTTCAACCGTCTGGGCGGGTTGGACGGTTTCGACAATATCGACGGCGTCGTGGCGCTCACCCATGGCGGCGGCTGCGCGCTCAACAACAAGTCGGAAGGTTACCGGCTGCTGATCCGCACCATCCAGGGATATGCACGGCATCCGAACTTCGGCGGCATCCTGATGATCGGCCTCGGCTGCGAAACCAACCAGATCGCCCCGATCCTCGAACATTACCGCATGGAAGAGGGCGAACGGCTGCGGACGATGAACATCCAGCAGCACGGCGGCACCCGCAAGACCATCGATGCGGCAATTGCGATCATCAAGGAAATGCTGCCCGGCGTGAATGCCGCGACGCGCACGCCGCAACCTCTGTCGAAACTGAAACTGGCCCTCGAATGCGGCGGTTCGGACGGTTATTCCGGGATTTCCGCCAACCCGGCGCTAGGTTACGCCTCAGACCTGATCGTCCGCAACGGCGGCACAACGGTGCTGTCGGAAACGCCGGAGATCTACGGCGCCGAACATCTGCTCACCCGCCGCGCGGTCACGCCGGACGTGGCCCAGAAACTTCTGGAGCGGATCGACTGGTGGCGGGACTATACCGCCCGCAACGGCGACGAGTTGAACAACAACCCTTCCCACGGCAACAAGCTCGGTGGCCTAACCACCATCCTCGAAAAATCGCTCGGCGCCGTCGCCAAGGGCGGTTCGATGCCGTTGAAGGCGGTCTACGAGTTCGCCGAGACGGTCACGGAGCCGGGTTTCGTGTTCATGGATACGCCGGGCTACGATCCGGTCGCGGTGACCGGCCAAGTGGCGGGCGGCTGCAACGTCATCTGTTTCACCACCGGCCGCGGTTCGGTTTCGGGCTTCAAACCGTCGCCCTGCATCAAGATCGCCACCAATTCCGAAATGTACGAGCACATGAAGGAAGACATGGACTTGAACTGCGGCGGCATCGTCACCGGAGAGGAGACGATCGAACAGGCGGGATTGCGGATTTTCGAGGATGTGATCGCGGTAGCCTCGGGCAAAAAGACGCTCAGCGAGATCTACGACTACGGCGACAACGAATTCGTGCCGTGGCAGGTCGGGGCGGTGACGTAAAAAGCAGTCTACGGGGGGTATCGCGGGAAAGCGGCTACTCGCCCCGTTCTCCGTCATCCTCGGGCTCGACCCGAGGATCCATGGGCTGGCGGTGCGGATGCTGGATCCTCGGCTCAAGGCCGAGGATGACGTCGAGTGGGTTGCAAGGTTCCTATACGCAAAACAAGGGCAGCGGCCTGAGCCGCTGCCCTTGTTTTGCGTTGACCTTATGGCGCCTTACCGAATGATCATCTGCTGCGGTGCGCCGGGTTTTGCCGGCTGCTGCACCTTGACCGGCGCCGGTTCCGCCGTTCCGAACAGCTTGTCGCGTTCGCGCCAGAGGGCCGGCAGCGACAGCAGCGCGATCGAGACCAGCGCAATCGCCGTCTTGGTGAACTCGTTGAGCTCCGGCGTCCGGCCGTCGAAATAATAGACGAAATAGACGATCGCGACGTGCCACACGTAGACATAGAGCGAGTGGCGGCCGAGGAGCTGCAGGTACTTGATCGAGAACACCCAGGTGACCGCACCGGCAATGCGGCGCACCCATTCGTCCCTGTGCTTCGGGCCGGCGACGATCAGCCAGGTAACGAGCATGGCGACGGCCGCAAAGTTCAGAAGATAGACCGGACCGAAATCGGCGCGGATTTCCATCGAGGCGAACTTGCCGATCATGTGCGGCGGCATCAGCTCATGCGCGGTGATCAGACGCAGCGGCAGGAAGAAGAGAACCATCAGCAGCGCCACCTTCGGGATGAACGTATTGTCTGGCGACAGGATGTTGCTCCACTTGATCTTGCCGGCCGAGGTCAGCGCGCCGAGCACGAGGCCCGAATAGAACACGACCTGCCAGCCGAGCAGGTTGAACGACACGCGGATGCCCTGGTCGTCCGCACCCATGACCAGATCGTTGAGCGGCGTCGTGGCGATCTGCTGCAGGCCGAGCTGGGCCGTCATCCACAGGATCACCGAACCGGCCACCACATAATGCCACTTGTCCTCCAGCACGAGCTTCACCAGCATCGGCGCGAAGAGCATGTAGACGATATACTGGGGCAGGATATCCATGAAGGTCGGCTGGTAGAGGAAGGTCGCGATCGCAGCGAGGCGCAGCGGGTCGTCGAAGGTCGTGTAACCCAGCCAGTTGAACCAGATCGAATAGGCGCCCGGCAAAAGCATCTGCGCGACCAGCACAACCAGCACGATGCCCATCGCATAACGATAAAGCTCGAATGCGCGGTTGTAGATGGCCGTGCGGCCGGCCGCATAACCGTTCTTCAGCATCTTCTTGGCATAGACCATGCCGATCAGCAGGCCGGACAGGAAAACGAAGCCCTGGGCGTCTTCAACGAAGGCGAGCTGATTGTGGTTGATCTTCACCAGAAGATAGCCGCCAGCAAAGATCAGATGGTTGAGAACCATGAAAACGAGGAAATATCCTCGCATACCATCAATAATATCAAAGCGTTTCATCGGTCGCGGTCTCCGTCTTTGCCGGTGCCGATGGGGCTTTCGCCTTTCGGTCCGTAAGGCCTCTGCGGGCCAGGATGTACGCGGCTAAACGCGGCAAAAAGCCGGACAGTTCCAGCCCTATTTGGGCGTTTAGACCTTATCTACCGTAAACTGTCCGTGATGACTCCGCGATGAACGCCGGGTTGGGTGAGGTTCACACTATTCAGCAGCGACGCGTTTGAGGCCTGCAACCTGCGTGAGGTACGCCCGCATGGCCGCCGGCTTTACCGGCTTGTGCTGCACGCCGATGTCGTGACGCTCCGCCTCGGCACGGACCTCGGGCGTGCGATCGGCGGTGATGATCAGCGCGGGGATATCCGCCTGATATCTGGCGCGCAGTTTCAGGACAGCCTCGATGCCGTTGCCGTCGTCGAGATGGTAATCGGCGATGATGATTTCCGGCGGCGGTTCGTGGCGGTCGACGATGTCGTCGAGAGCGGCGAGCGAGTCCGCCTGGCCGACGGTGCAGCCCCAGCCGGTGATCAGCAGCGCCATGCCCTCGAGGATCCGCGGTTCGTTGTCGATGCAGAGAACCCGGAGCCCGTTCAGCGGCTGCGAGCGCTTGCGGCGCTCCAATTGGTCAGCGGCCTGGACTGCCTGCGATGCGGTCAGGTCCATCGGCACCTGGACCCGGAAGGCGGTGCCTCGCCCGGGCGTCGAGGCGAGTTGGACCGGATGGTTGAGCACTCGCGAGATGCGGTCGACGATCGACAGGCCAAGACCGAGGCCGGCCGCGGTCTTCGCACCCTCGTCCAGCCGGGCAAATTCCTTGAACACGGTGCGGAATTTCGAGGGCGGGATGCCGATACCGGAATCGAGCACCTCGATCACCACCTGGTCGCCCCGCCGGCGCGCGCCGATCAGCACCTTGCCGTCGATCGTGTATTTGATCGCGTTGGAGACGAGGTTCTGCACCAGCCGGCGCAGCAGGTTGGCATCGGACCGCACCTTCAGCGATGTCGGCATGACCACGAATTCCAGGTCCTTCTCACGGGCCATCGGCGCGTAGTCGGTCTCGATGCGTTTCAGAAGGTCGTCGAGCGGCACCGAGGTGAAACGCGGCTTCATGGCGCCTGTATCGAGCCTGGAGATATCGAGAACCGCACCAAGGATCGCCTCGACGGATTCCAGCGCGGAATCGATATTGCGCACCAGCGAACCGTTGTTGTCAGACGATCCAAGCCGCTCGACCAGCGCCGAGGAATAAAGCCGGGCGGCGTTGAGCGGCTGCAGGATGTCGTGGCCGGCGGCTGCGAAGAACCGGGTCTTGCCGATATTGGCCTCGTCGGCGGATGCCTGGGCCTCGGCAAGCTCCTTATTGACGCGGGTGAGCTCGGCGGTGCGTTCGCCGACCCGCTGTTCGAGCGTCTCGTTTGCCTGCTTCAGCGCCTGGTCTGCCGCGACACGATCGGAAATGTCGGTAAAGGTCGCGACGATGCCCTTGTCGGGCATGGCGTTGGAGCGAACCTCGATGATCCGCTCGCCGCCGTTCAGCACCAGCGAGAAGGGGGCGTCGAGCGTCTGGAACTTACGGATCACCTCCGCCTGCTCGACGGCCGCGAGATCGCCGCGTTCCGAAAGGATGGCAACCATGTCGGCCAGCGGAAAGCCGACCTGGCCGACCTGTTCCGGCAGGTCCAGCAGATTGCGGAAACGCCGGTTCCAGATGGTCAGGCGTTCGGAACTGTCGAACACGGCAATGCCCTGGTCCATCTGCGAAAGCGCCGTCTGCAGCATGTCCTGGTTATATTGCAGCGCCTCGCTTGCCTGGTCGAGCAGCCAGGCGGTGTCGGAATTGGTGTCCTCCGCCTTCTGCAGGATCAGCGACAGCACCAGCCGGGCGGAGGACGAGCCGATCGCGCTGCCCAGCAGCTGCTCGGAGAAATGGATCATCGCCATGTCGGCAGGCTGGTCGTCGCTGAACTTGCGGCCGGCGGTCTTCTCGTAATTGGAGAAGGACCGCCGCATCCGTTCTTCGCCGAGATACCGGGCGATTGCCGTCTTCAGGTCGCCGACGCCGACGCGGGTCTTCCAGCCGCGGGTGGCGAATTGCGAGCGCAGATGGCGTTTCACGAAAATCCCAGCCTGGATCCGCTCGACCGGCCGCGGATTGCGCGACAGCGAGCCGAGCACGAAGGCAAGCGTATTGAGCGTCAGGCTGAAGATCGTCGCGTTGACCAGCGGGTCCGTCTGCGGCCCGGAGAAGATGCCGGTGCCGGGGAACAGGAAATTGAGGACGGCGGTCGCCACATGGGAATTGTCAGGTCCGCCAAGGCTTGGCACGAACAGCAGATAGGCCCAGGCAAGGAAACCGAAGGACATGCCCAGGATCGCCCCGCGGGCGTTGGCACGGCGCCAGACGAGGCCGCCGAGGAGGGCAGGAGCCACCTGCGCGATCGCCGCGAACGCCAGCAGTCCGATGGAGGCAAGGCCGGACTGGCTGTCGGCCATGCGGTAATAGGCATAACCGAGGATCAGAACGCCGAAGATCGCAACCCGGCGGATGTTCAGCAGCGTGCGGGTAAAATCGGAGCGCTGGCCGGAGCGTGCCGCCATCAGCCGTTGTCTGAGGAAGATCGGGATGATGATGTCGTTCGACACCATGATCGAAAGCGCCACGGATTCCATGATGACCATGGCGGTGGCTGCGGAAAAGCCGCCGATGAAGGCGATCAGCGAAACGACCTTCAGCTCGCCGGCGAGCGGCAGCGTCAGCACGTAAAGGTCGGCGTCGCCGGTGCCGCCGAAGGTGATCAGCCCGGCCATGGCCACCGGCAGCACGAAGATGTTGATGGCGATGAGGTAAAGCGGCAGGAGCGCGCTCGCCACCTTGCGCTCCTTTGTCGTGCGGTTCTCGACCACTGTCACATGGAACTGCCGCGGCAGCATGATGATCGCAAACGCCGACAGCGCGATCAGGATAAGCCACCGGCTGATCGGCGTCTCGTAGGCGAGCGCCGAACCGACCAGCATGTTTTCCGATGCCTTGGCAAGCAGGTCGGACGGGCCGTCAAACAGGATGAAGAACACCGAAAAGCCGACCGTCGCAAAGGCGAACAGCTTGACCACCGATTCCATGGCGACGGCCAGGATCAGCCCGTCCTGGTGTTCCGTCGCATCCGTGTGGCGGGTGCCGAAGATGACGGCGAAACAGGCCATCATCAGCGTGACAATCAGCGCCAGGTCGATGAAATAGAGGTTGCCGCTGCCGATGCCGTAGTCCGACGGATTGACCATGGCGGCGACCGAGCTCGACACCGCTTTCAGCTGCAGCGCGATATAGGGCACGGCACCGACCAGGGCGATGATCGCGACGATCATCGCGACGGTGGAATTCTTGCCGTAGCGGGCGGCGATGAAATCGGCGACCGATGTCAGCTTCTCGGCCTTGGCAAGCTCGACGATCCGCCGGATGATCGGCATCCCGAGTGTGAAGGCGAGGATCGGGCCGATATAGATGCCGGTGAACTCCAGCCCCTTCTGCGAGGCGAGCCCGACGCCGCCAAAATAGGTCCAGGAGGTGCAGTAGATCGCAAGGCTCAGCGCATAGACGATCGGCCGGCCGTTCTTCGGCACGCCGAAGACACGGCTTCGCCGGTCGCCGTAACTCGCCACCGCAAACAGCAGCAGGATATAGGCGAAAGCCGAAACGAAAATGACCCAGCCAGGAAGCATTGCTCCTCCGCAAAGAGCTTCATGGCTCAAACATTAGGGGAAAAGCATGCGCTTGGAAATCAGGGGGCCTCTCGGCAAAAAGTCCAATAGACGATCGTATTTAAGCCTGCGGCGGGCGCCGTCTTTTCACATCCGCAGAAAGCGCTATGTTGCGTTTTACCGAAACTGAAAAGCCATGGGGGATATTGGCGATGTCAATGATCAGCGAATTCCGTTCTTTTATTGCCAAGGGCAATGTCGTCGATCTTGCGGTCGGTATCATCATCGGCGCGGCTTTCACGGGCATCGTAAAATCGTTGGTCGATGACATCGTGATGCCAATCGTCGGCGCGATCACCGGTGGCGGCTTCGATTTCTCGAATTACTTTCTGCCGCTCTCGAGCGCGGTCACAGCGTCGTCACTCGCCGCTGCCCGAGAACAGGGTGCGGTCTTTGCCTATGGCAACTTCATCACCGTTCTCATCAATTTCGTGATCCTGGCGTTCATCATCTTCCTGATGGTGAAGGCCGTGAACAAGATGCGCCTGGCCGACGAGAAGAAGTCGGCCGACGAGACGCCGGCTCCGCCACCGGCAGATATCCAGCTGCTGACCGAAATCCGCGACCTGCTGAAGGCAAAGTGATCTTTTGATCACGCCCGTCGAATTCATCAGCGGAATCGATCCCTGCGTCACGGATTATCATGGGATTCCGAGGCTTTCCTGCGCTAAAGAAGTGGGAAGCAGCCCCGAGGGAATTCCATGTCGATCATCTCCAGTCTCAGCCCCCGCGCCGTCGCGGCGCCCGAAAGCGGCATTGTCGAGGTCCTGAATTACGCCCGCGGGCGAGAGGGATTGATCCCGCTCTGGGCCGGTGAAGGCGATCTGCCGAGCCCGGATTTCATCAACCGCGCCGCAACCGAGGCGCTGCTCGGCGGCGAGACCTTCTATACCTGGCAACGCGGCATCCCCGAGTTGCGCCAGGCGCTGTCGGATTATTACGCGCGGCATTTTTCCGTCTCGCTGCCGGTCGAGCATTTCTATGTCACCGGTTCCGGCATGCATGCGATCATGCTGGCGGTGCAGGCCGTGACCTCGCCGGGCGACGAGATGATCTATCTGTCGCCAACCTGGCCGAACATCATCTCGGCGATCGAGATCTCCGGCGCCCATTCGGTCGGCCTGCCGCTCGATTTCGTCGGCGGCCGCTGGTCGCTCGATCTCGCCAAGCTGGAGGCGAAGATCACACCGAAGACCAAAGGCCTGTTCATCAACACGCCCGCCAACCCGACCGGCTGGACGGCGACGCTCGAAGACCTGAAGAACATCCTGGCGCTCGCCCGCAAGCACGGTATCTGGATCGTCGCCGACGAGATCTATGCCCGTTATTATTATGGAGGCGCCGCAAGGGCTCCGTCCTTCCTCGACATCATGGAGGAAGGCGACCGGATCATCTTCGCCAATTCATTCTCCAAGAACTGGTCGATGACCGGCTGGCGGGTCGGCTGGATCGTCGCTCCCCCGGAAATGGGACAGGTTATCGAAAACCTGGTGCAGTATTCGAATTCCGGCGTGGCGCAGTTCCTGCAGCGCGGTGCCGTCGTGGCGCTCAACCAGGGCGACGAGTTCGTGAATGCGAATATCGCCCGGGCGACCGCAGCGCGCGACATCCTCTGCGACGCGCTGATCGCGACCAACCGGGTCGAAACCTTGAAACCCGACGGCGCGCTTTACGCTTTCGTCAAGGTGGACGGCATTACCGACAGCCGCAGTGCGGCGCTCGATATCGTCGACAAGATCGGCGTGGCGCTGGCGCCCGGCTCGGCATTCGGCAAGGGCGGCGAGCTTTTCCTGCGCGCCTGTTTCCTGCGCGATCCGAAACAGATCGAAGAGGCCGCCGGCCGCCTCTCCGATTACATCAAGCGGCTCTGATCCGATCCGGCACGCAAACGCTAAAATTCGAGCGATTTGCTCAAGTGCCTGTTTGCCTTGACCCGAGATAAACCCGGCGCAACCCTCGTCGGGTAAGCATTGTTGAAGACTGCCCGTGTTTTCGTCCTGCCAACGATAAGAAAGCAGGGAAGTATAGACATGGCAGTTCTGGTGACAGGCGGCGCGGGTTACATCGGCAGCCACATGATCTGGGCTTTGCTCGATGCGGGTGAGGAAGTCGTCGTCCTCGACAGGCTTTCGACCGGTTTTCGCTGGGCCGTGCCGGCCGAGGCGCGGTTTTATCTGGGCGACGTCGGTGATCGCGCCATTCTCTCGCAGGTCTTTGCCGAAAACGACATCGACGCGATCCTGCATTTCGCCGGCTCGATCGTCGTGCCGCAATCGGTCGCCCATCCTTTGGATTATTACGAAAACAACACCGGCAATACCCGGTTGCTCGCTGCGGCCGCGATCGAAGCAGGCATTCGCCATTTTGTCTTCTCGTCGACTGCAGCGGTTTATGGCGACCAGAAGGACGACACGCCCGTCTTCGAAAGCGCCGACCTGCACCCGAAGAACCCCTATGGCCAGTCGAAACTGATGTCGGAAATGATGCTGCGCGATGCCGCCGCGGCCTATGATTTCCGTTTCGTGGCGCTGCGGTATTTCAATGTCGCCGGCGCCGATCCGCTCGGCCGCACCGGCCTGTCGACGGAAGGCGCCACCCATCTGATCAAGATCGCCTGCGAGGCCGAACTCGGCAAGCGCCGTGGCGTCGATGTCTACGGGACAGATTATTCGACGGCTGACGGCACCGGCATCCGCGACTACATCCATGTCACCGACCTCGTGAACGCGCATCTGAAAGCGTTGAGCTACCTGCGCCGTGGCGGCGAACCGTTGATTGCCAATTGCGGTTACGGCCGCGGCTATTCGGTCCTGGAGGTCCTGGACGCGGTGATGCGCGTCGGTGGCCGCAAGTTCGAAATCCGCTATGGACCCCGCCGGCCCGGCGACGCGGCAAGCGTGGTCGCCAATTCGACGCTGGCGCGCCGGTTGCTCGACTGGAAGCCGCGCCACGACGATCTGGATTTTATCGTCGAGACCGCGATCACCTGGGAGAAAGGCCTCGCCTCGCGCAAGGCCGAAGATCTCAAGTCGCTGCAGAGCAGGTTGGCCTCGGCACGATTCTAGGGTTCCGGATCGGAACAGTTTTTATGGAACATCCTCGGTTGTCTGGGGTTTGAACTACGCGGGCAAATCGAATCCGCCGGTTCTGCCGGTATTTCAACGGAGGAAATTCCCATGACTTTCAAGCTGATTACCGTCTCGATCCTTTCTCTCGGCCTCGCGGCCGGTGGCGCTCTTGCCCAGACCAGCGGCAAGGGAAATGCAAGCTCCACCGGGACGTCGGCCAGCGATAGCAGCGACGGCCAGAAGAAAATCGACCCGAGCGCCACCAACAGCACCACACGCGGCGCCATGGGCAACGCTGCAGGCACCAAGGACACGCGGACCAACTGCGCTCCGAACCTGCAGACCAGGGGCTCGGCCACCACGCCTGACACGACGGGCACCGCATCGGTTCCTTCGGGCCAGGCCGGCACCAACACCAACGGTCAGGCTACGGACTGCTGACGCAGATGCATTTTAGCGAAGAAAGGCCGGCATCGTCCGGCCTTTTTTGCGTCCGGAGATTCCGTCGCATGGCGTTTTTAAGCGTTTGCCGATAAAGAGGGACCTTCTCAAACATCGGTATCCATGATGCGACGCGCTTTGCTTTCCACCATCTTCCTGCTGCTGCCTCTGACGGCGGGCGCCCAGAATTTGCCTGCAAAGCAGCCCTCAAGCCCGCCTGTCACACAGCATGCCGCCGGCACGCCCAAACTGGTCGAGCCGCATCTGCATGTCAGCCGTTCCGGCAATGTCAGCCGCCCCCGGGTGGCGCTGACCTTCGATGCCTGCATGGGGCAGGCCGACGAACGCATCCTTTCGACGCTTGTCCGGGAGCGCATTCCCGCGACCATTTTCGTCACCGCCCGCTGGCTGAAAAGGAACCCGCAGGCGGTCGCGGTCTTTCTAAACAACCTCGATCTGTTTGAACTGGAGAACCACGGCCAGAACCATGTACCGGCGGTCGATGCTCCGGTCCTGATCTACGGCATCGCCGCGGCCGGATCACCGGAAGCCGTTCGCCAGGAAGTGGCAGGTGGCGCCGATGCGATGCTGGCGGCGGGCATCGCCGCACCGCGCTGGTTTCGGGGCTCAACGGCTAAATACGATCCTTCGGCGATCCGCCAGATCCGCGACATGGGATACCGGGTCGCCGGTTATTCGCTGAATGGCGACGGCGGCTCGCTGCTCGGTGCCGGCGTCACCGAAAAACGCATCGCTGCCGCCAAGGACGGCGACGTCGTCCTCGCGCATATCAACCAGCCGACCCATGCAGCCGGCGAGGGCGTCGCCCGCGCTCTCCTGGCCCTGAAAGGCCGGGGCGTCGAATTCGTGCGTCTTTCCGATGTCGATGGCATCGGCGACGACGACACGACGCAGTGAGCCGGCAGTCTTCCCAACCATTTTCTCTTTGAACGCAGATCGGGGAGAGACGGGATCCCGCCTCTCCCCGATCTTGTTTCGGCAGAAGGGTCGTATTTACCGGACGACCTGCACGACCGTGCGGGTCCGCGGGTCGACGATGATGCGCTGTTTGTTCACGACCGCGTAGGCATATTTCGGGCTGTCGGGAACCGGGGTCAGCACGACGCTTGAAGGAAGCGGCTTGCCGACGACGATCTTTTCCTTGACGACGACCGGCGATGCCGGGGCAGGGGCCTGTTCGACATAGGTGACGACACGTTGCGGCGGCGGGTCGATGACGGTACCGACAGCTGCGCCGGCGACCCCGCCGACGGCGGCACCCG
>NZ_JALBGW010000058.1:0-26834 GCF_023006485.1 Neorhizobium sp. BETTINA12A | reverse complement strand
CGGCCGAACCGCAGGCAAGCGTCAGGCCGGCGCCGCGTTCCCAGGTGCGGGTGCGCAGCGACGACTTCGACGTGACCTGCGCTAGCGTGATATTGGCCTTTTCCGGAAACATCGGATGGTTTTCGAGCAGCGGCCCGAACCGTTCGAGGTCGAAGCTCATAGGATCACGGTCGACCCAGAAGATCGCATGCGGATTGCCCATCGACATGGCGGACGGCGAATGCAGGATCGGGGCGTCGATCGGGCCGATCTGCAACTCGATGCGGCTGGTATCGAAAAACTCCTCGGCAAGCGGAATGCGGTCCCACTCGAAGACCGGCTTGCCCATGTCGACCGAAATCGTACCGTCCTCATGCTCGACGGCATTGAGGATGCCGGCGACGGTCTGGAAGGTAAAGGTCTTGCGGCCGGTCTCGGCGCTCAGCGCCTGCACCACGCAACGCGTGCCGTTGCCGCAGGCCTGCGCCATCGTACCGTCGGAATTGAGGATGTCGATCCAGGCATCGGTGCCTTGAGCCTTCGGATCGTGGATGGCCATGATCTGGTCGAACTGGGTGGCCGGATCGGCATTGAGTGCGATAGCAGCCTGGGGCGTCACCTTGTCGGTGCGTCCGCGCATGTCGACGACCAGGATCTTGTTGCCAAGCCCGTTCATCCGCGCGAATTCCACCAGTTCCATCATGACGCCAAATCCGTTGAGGGCCAAGTGCCCGCTTATCGGGCTGTATATGGCGGAAAAGGCGGGGAATTACCAGTGGGGGCTTCGCTCTGTCGGTAGTGGCCGGCAGGCAGGGAAAGGGAACCGCCAATCGGCGCCGGAATACGTCGCCTGCATCCCCATCAAACGAAAAACTCATCCACCAGCGCATGCACCCGCCGAAACGCCGCCTTGGCGCCTTCGGCCATATCCGCTTCCTCCGTCTCGGACATCTCGAACCCGTTGAAAGCCGCGACGAAGGTGCGCCAATGCAGGCCGCGGCCGGCGGGGTGGCCGGCAAGGTGGCGGGCGCCGAATTCCTCCGAAAGGCCGAGCCGGGCCGCCTGCTTCAGGAGGAAGGCGGCGCCGAGGTTTGAGCCTTCGGCAACGTACAGCCATCCGAGTGCGGCCGGGATACCAAGCCCGCCCATGCCGGCAGTGAGGACCGGCGGCTCGCTTCCGGTCACGTCGGCAATATCCTGGCGCAGCGCTTCAAGCCGGACCCGGCTCGGAAGATCGGGGACGACGCGGTTGAGCCGCGGATCGAGATAGAGTGGGTCGACATCCGCATGGAAATGATGCTGCACCGCGAGGAAGAGCGCGTAACGCTCGCGGCTGGCGAAGGGATCGGCCGCCATGATGCGTTTGTCGAGGCGCTCATGGGTGGCATCGGTGAGAGCCTTCAGACGCTGGATCCGGGTCGGTGCGGCGGTTGTCTCGAGTTCGATCTGCATGCGTGCAATGTCCAGATGCTTATATGTTTTAGAATTTGGCTGTCAGGAACGCCCGGATTGTCCGTCCGGGAGCGGGAGTGAACCCGTCGAGCGCATCCACGTAAAATCGATCCGTCAGGTTCTCCGCCTGGAGATCGAACGTCAAGTGGTCGGTGATCTTGTAGGTGGCGAACGCATCGACGGTCGTGTAGGGAATCCACATGCCCGTATACATCCGGGCTTCCTGTGTGACCGGCGACAGGCGCGCACCGCCATGCGTGAAGCGGGTGCCAAAACTCAGCCTGTCGTCGAAGAGGCGCATGCCGAGCGTCAGGCTCGCCATGATCTCGGGCGGCATGTGGTTGGCGGCATAATCCATCGACACGGTCGAGTCCGAGCAGGTGGAAAGAGTGCGGCAGAACTCGTAGCTCAGGTACTTGGTCAGCGATCCTTCGCTGAAGAACAGGCCGGCCTCGTAGGAGCCGGAGATTTCGATACCGGAGAACCGGGTGCTCCTGAGATTGTCGAAGGTGAAGACCGGCTGGCCCGGCCCCGCATTGGACGGTACGCGAGAAATATAGTCGGTGTAGTTGTTGTTGAAATAGGACAGCTTGAAGCGCAACGCGTCATCGGCGAGCAACAGGCCATCCTTGCTGTAGTTGATGCCGACTTCCCAGTTCTTCGAGACCTCGGGCTTCAGATAGGGGTTCTGGATGACGTTACCGTCATTGCCCATGGTTTCGCGCATGGTCGGCGGGCGCATGCCTTCGGCATAAAGCGCGTAGAACTGCAGCCCTTCGATCGGCTCCACGATGACGCTGACGGACGGGTTGAACCGGCCACCTTCCTTGTGGCGGATGCCGGTCCTGGATTCGATACCCTTGTCGTTCATCCAGTAACCGTCATAGCGCAGCCCGGCATTGAGGGTCAGCCAGTCAGTCGCCTCCCACTGGCCGTCGGTGAACACGCTGGCGATCGACCGGTTGCCCATACTGGGATCCATCTTGACCCCTGGGCTGTTTGACTGACTGCGGCTGTAATAGCGCCGGGAATCGATATCCTCGAGCAGGTAGGACACACCGTAATTGGCCTTGAAGGGCCCGTATTCCGTGTCCAACAGGCTCGTGTTCGAAATGTCGCCGCCCCAGGTATGGGTCATGGCGTAGCGGGGATCGTCACCCGGTTTGATGTTGAATTGCGGAAGATAAATACCGAAACCCGTCGACATGGAGTTCTGGTCGACGATGCTCAGCCAGGCATTGACCTTGAGATCGATCAGGTCGCTGGGATTGTAGCGATAACGGCTGGTGAACGTGTCGGTCGTGACATCGGATAGCGGCGCCTGCCGGAATGTGTTGTCGCCCGAGGTCAGAAGCGAGGTCATGATCTGGCCGAACTGGCTTTCATAGCGGATATAGCCCAGTTCCAGGCTCTGGTCGTCATCGAAGCGAAGCGTACCCTTGGCGAGAAACGAGGTGGATTCGTTGGACGAATTGAAGACCTCTTCACCCTGCTTGGTGAGCGAGAGGAATTGATTGCGGCCCTGGAACTCGTAGTAATTCTTGCCGTGCTTGCCGGCGAAATAGTTACCGCGATAGCGGCGGGCACCGGCGATGACGAAATCGAAATTGTCCTGCACCGTACCGAGCGCAAAGCTGCCTGAGCCATTGGTGAAATCGAAGAATTCGGCCGAATCCGTCTGCTGGTCGTAGGAATTGACCGTAAAATCCTTCGTCGTGTTGTCCTGGGCACCGATCTTGATGCGGCCGCCATATTGCTTGCCGTCCTCGACGACATCCTTGGCTTTCAACGTGGTGATCTCGACCACGCCGCCATTGACGCCGGCGCCCACCGCGCCGCCCGTCGGTCCCTTGGAAATGCCGACGCCGCCGATCAGGTCCGGATCGATATAGGTGCGGTCATCGACGCCGCCGTAACCGCGCCAGGTGGTCGTCGTCTGCTGCGTACCGTCGATCGCAACCCGAACGCGGTTCTGGCCCTGCAGGCCGCGAATGTTGACGTTGACGGAACCGCTGCTGTGGTTGTTGGCGGAGATGATGCCCGGCGTGTTCTTGAACAGGTCGCCGGCCGACGAGCCGCGGAAGCGTTGGATCTGCTCGGACGAGATATAGCTCGTCGAACCCGGCGTCTCGTAAGGCGCGTCGACAGCGCGGCCATTGTCGCCATCGCGCAGGACAATCGGATCCAGCGTCGTATCGGGATCACCACCAGTCGCTGCGGCCGCCGAACCCGCAGTTGCAACTTCCAGCGTCACCGTATTGCCGCCGCTTGACCGGAAGGAAACGCCGGTGCCGGAGAGCAGCCGCGACAGGGCGGCAGGCGGCGTCAGCGAACCGGTGACGCCACCCGTGGTCTTTCCGGCAGTGATTTCGCTGCGATAGACGAGACGCAGGTCGGTCTGGCGGCCAAGCGCGAGAAGTGCGCTTTCGAGCGGCCCGGCGGGAATGAAAACGGCGACCTGCTGCGACTGGACGCCTTGCGCCGGCTGCTGTGCGGTGGCCGGAGCCATGCCGCCCAGCCAGGATGCGCAGCCAAGCGCGATCCGGACATGCCGCGAAAAAAGCGGTCCCCTCAAACTCATTTTCAACCCCCTGCACTCAAACCTTCGTGCCGCTCTCATCGCGGCCCCTGGTGGTTATGAGTGAAAGAGGGCTCCAACTCCTGACGTCGGTTTTTGAAAAAAGATGACTTTAATACTCAATTTTCTGGCGGGCCTATCTTCAGCGCGAACGGACCAGCGTGACCCAGTCGGAAAGCCGGATGATGCGGATCGGCAGGCTCTCCTGCAGGGCCGTGAAAGCCTGGTCGAGATCGGTGACGGCAAACACGCCGCTGACCCGCAGCTGCGAGGCCTGGTCGTCGAGCACCATGATGCGGCCCCGCTGGTAACGGCCGATCTGGCCGAGCACCTCACCGAGCGGACGGCCGGAGAAGACCAGCTTGCCGCTGCGCCAACTCGTCAGATCGGCGACATCGCCGGAGCCGGTTGTCAGGCGGCCATCGGCGCCGAGATGCGCGGTGCCGCCGGTTTCGAGCACAGCGCGCTGGGAGCCGGCGGTCACCGCCACATGCCCCTCCTCGACCATCACCTCGTCACGCTCGCCGACCCGCACCGCATAATGGGTCCCGAGCGCGATCGCCTGGGTTTCGTCGCCGCTGACGACGAAAGGCCGTGCCGGGTTCGGGGTGACGTCGAAAAATGCTTCGCCGCGCAGGACCACGATCCGGCGTTCGGTCTGGCCGTATCGCACCTTGATCGCGCTATCGGTGTTGAGCGTCACCACCGACCCGTCATCGAGGTCGATGCGCTGGATGACGCCGACCGGCGTGTAGAAATCCGAACGATACCGGGCGATGAGGCCGGTCTCGCTGGCGATGATGCCAAGACAGCCCATCAGAAGCAGTGCGGCAATGCCACCCCCGACCATCCGGCGCCGACGTGGCACGACCGTTTTCGGCACCGCAGCGAGATCGCCCCAGAGAGCGCTCATCTCTTCAAAGGCAGCCGCATGCGCCGGATCCTGCATTCTCCAGAATTCGAAGCGGCGGCGATCCGCATCGGTCGCATCATGGGAGCCGAGCCGCGCGACCCAGCCTGCCGCCTCCTCCGCAATGGCGTCCTCACGCGCCTTGTCTGAAACATTAGTCATGCGCAATCCCCCCGGCGGGAGCCAATGCCGCAAGGCGGGCCTGACGGCAAGCCATGAGTGCACGGATGATGTGTTTTTCAACCATGTTTCGGGAGATCCCGAGCTTGGTTGCGATCTCTCCGTTGGAAAGTCCTTCGAGCCGGCTGAGCACGAACACCACCCGGCATTTCGGCGGCAGGGAGGAAATCGTCTCGATCAGAAGTCCGAGCTGCTGGCGCGCGGCGACCACGCGCTCCGGGCCTGGCGCCTCGTCGGCAACCTGTGTCTGGTCCAGCTCATCGTCGAAAAGCGCGCTGTCGCGCATCAGCCGGGCGGTGATGCCATGGGCGACGGACCGGGCGACCTGGAAAAGATAGGCATGCGGATTGCGCAGATCCTCCTTCGGCGATGCCGTCAGCAACCGCAGAAAAGTCTCCTGCGTCGCGTCCGCCGCATCCTCCCTGTTGCGCAGGCGCCGAAGAAAGAACCGCCGCAGCTTCCCCTCCTCGGTCTGCTGCAACTGCTCGATAAGGCTGATGTCCAAGTCCGTAACCCCAAGGCCGAAACCTGCCCGACCAACGGCTCCGCGTTTAGTGCCACCTAAAAAGCGGCGCAACATCAATGATTTGGAATGGATCCAAAGATCATCGGACAAGATGACAAGTATACTCATGTTTTAATGTGAAATCAGCATGTTGGGCAGCCAGGCATTGGCGGCGGCAGAGACTGAAATTTCCGCCGCTTCGGGGCTGCCTGTCGCGGTTTCGCAACAGTTCCGGCGTGCTCAGACGGAAATTGTCGGCACTTCGAAGACTTCGCCCGGCCGCATCGGCCGGAAGCGCTCCCGGGAAACGCCGCGCGCATCGAGAGCGGCGTGAAGCGCCGCCAGCGGCTGTTCGATCCCTTCATCGGTCAGCTTGAACGTGCCCCAATGATGGCCGGCCACGAAAGCCGCATCGCAAAGAAGCATGCCCTCCACCGCCTCGTCCGGGTTCTGATGCTGCGCCTGCATGAACCAGCGCGGCTCGTAGGCGCCGAACGGCAGGTTGGCGAGCCGGAAAGCTCCGTGCTTTTGCCACGCGGCGCGGTAGTTGATGCCCTGGTGGAAGCCAGTATCGCCGATATGGTAGATCTTGCCGGCCGGAGTTTCGAAAACGAAGGCGGCCCACAGCGCCATGCGCCGGTCGCCTACGCCGCGCGCCGACCAGTGATGGCAGGGCTCGCAATGCAGGACGATGCCAGGACCGATATCTACGGCGATCTCCTCGCGGCCGCCCCAATCCATCACCGTGATCTTCGCATCCGCGATACGCGAGCGGATGAGCGCGTCATTGCCGAGCGGCGTGACGAAATGCGGCTTGTCGCGGCCCTGCAGCACCCACAGGGTCTCGAGGTCCATGTGGTCGTAATGGTTATGTGTGACGAGCACGATATCGATCGGCGGCAGGTCGCCGATGCGGATGCCGGGCGGATTGACCCGCTTGGGGCCGGCAAAACGCACCGGGCTGGCGCGATCGTCCCAGACCGGATCGGTCAGGATGTTGAGGCCGGCGACCTGGATCAGCATCGCCGCATGCCCGACCATGGTGACGGTCAGCCGGTCGCCCGAGACGCGGGTTTCCGGCACGGCCTGCGGAAACGGGCTCGGAAAACTGTCCGGCCAGGCAATGTTGTTGCCGCCGAGCTTCCAGCGCAGCAGGTCGAGCCCGCCGCGCGGCTGCTCCCCACCGGGATTGAAGAAATACGTTCCGTCGAAATGATCGGAAGCCGGACCGGAGTAGTACTTGTTGGCAGCCATGGCTCCCCTTGCCGCGAACCCGCCCACAAGGGCAGCGATCGCGCCGATGCCGGACCATTTCAGGAATTTTCGTCGGTTCATGGCAGATGTCTATCAGCGTGCTCTTACACCTGGGAAGAGACGTTGCGTGGGCGAAGAACACATTTACGCGACTTCAACATCCGTTTTGGAGAAATCGTTGCCCACGAAAAGGAGCGGCGACTGGAGTGTTTTCGCGGCGGCATAAGAGAAGCAATCGCCGAAGTTCAATTTTGCGGGATGGCCGACGAAGCGGCCATAGATCTTTGCAGCAGCCAGTGCAGAGTCATGAAGACCAGATGGAAGAACGACTTCGACAGCACCTATCTGTCCGAAGAAATCAGCGACAACCGCCTGCACCTCTTCGATCAGATATTTCGGCGTCGGTGCATGCTCGCCATATGCAGCGATCTTTCTCTGACGGGCCAAAGCGATGACTGCCTCAAACACAACCATCGAGGAATAATAAACAGGGGCCTCAGCAGCTCTGATTTTGCCGAGCAAGGACGCCCCTACTTGTTCCCGACCCAAAATTGCGACGATTGCAGACGCATCGAGAAACATCAGATTTCCCACATCTCGTCCATGAAGGCCTTTTCATCGAAGTTCGGATCTTTTGGTCCGAGCGCCGCAATACGATCCTGCAAAGGTCTGATGCGCTCCTCCAGCGACAGCTTCTCCCCGGCCCGCTTCAACTCGTTCTCCAGCGCGACCCGCACGGCTTCCGTCTTGGTTTTCGTACCGAGCCGACGCATAACTTCATCAGCGAGCTCATTCACTTTGGCGTCGCGTATATAGAGGGACATGGCTACCATCCACAGGTTTGAATATTCAATATAGAGCAATTGAATATTCCCGCAAGGCGAGGCACCGACCGCCCACCGGCCGGCAGACTTGACTTTCCCGCCCGCTTGCTGTTTAAGCCCGCCCATCTGCTGACAAGTTACGACTTGGAGCCGCCGACCGGGGCCGATTTTACTGAGCCCGGAGGTCAACACCCGACAGCGCGTTGCGCCCTCGGGTGCTTTTTGGCTTTGTCTCTTGTTTTTGGCGGATGAGAACCCGACGTTTCGGTGATCCCGAAACGCGAGAAGGAAGAAACGATGTTCGAAAGCCTCCAGGACCGTCTTGGCTCCATCTTGAGTGGACTGACCGGCCGTGGCGCATTGAGCGAAGCGGATGTGTCCGCCGCTCTGCGCGAGGTTCGCCGCGCCCTGCTCGAAGCGGACGTGGCGCTGGAAGTCGTGCGTTCGTTTACCGACAAGGTACGCGAAAAGGCGGTCGGCGCCGAAGTCCTGAAGTCGATCAAGCCGGGCCAGATGGTCGTCAAGATCGTCCATGACGAGTTGATCGAGATGCTCGGCTCCGAAGGGGTCGGCATCGACCTGCATGCGGTCGCCCCGGTGGTGATCATGATGGTCGGCCTGCAGGGCTCCGGCAAGACGACGACGACCGGCAAGATCGCCAAGCGGCTGACCGAACGCGAGCGCAAGAAGGTGCTGATGGCATCGCTCGACACGCGCCGCCCGGCCGCCCAGGAACAGCTCCGCCAGCTGGGCGTTCAGACCGGCGTCGATACGCTGCCGATCATTGCCGGCCAGTCGCCCGTGGAGATCGCAGCCCGCGCCGTGCAGGCGGCCAAGCTCGGCGGCCATGACGTGGTCATCCTCGACACCGCCGGCCGCACCCATATCGACGAGCCGCTGATGGCGGAGATGGCCGAGATCAAGCGCCGCTCCAACCCGCATGAAATCCTGCTGGTCGCCGATAGTCTCACCGGCCAGGACGCCGTCAACCTCGCCCGCAATTTCGACGAACGCGTCGGCATTACCGGCCTCGTGCTAACCCGCATGGACGGCGACGGCCGCGGTGGCGCGGCCCTTTCGATGCGCGCCGTCACCGGCAAACCGATCAAGCTGATCGGCACCGGCGAAAAGATGACGGAGATGGAGGAATTCCATCCCCGCCGCATCGCCGACCGCATTCTCGGCATGGGCGACATCGTTTCGCTGGTCGAGAAGGCCGCGGAGAATATCGACGCCGACAAGGCGCGCGCCATGGCCGAAAAGATGGCCAAGGGCAAGTTCGACCTGAACGATCTCGCCGAACAGCTGAAACAGATGCAGTCGCTCGGCGGCATGGGCGGCATCATGGGGCTGATGCCCGGCATGAGCGGCATGAAGGACAAGCTTTCGGCCGCAGGCATGAGCGACAAGACGTTCGCCCGCCATATCGCCATCATCCAGTCGATGACCAAAGCCGAGCGCGCCAATCCCGACATGCTGAAGCACAGCCGTAAGAAGCGCATTGCCGCCGGTTCCGGCACGGACGCCGCCGAAATCAACAAGCTGCTGAAAATGCATCGCCAGATGGCCGACATGATGAAAATGATGGGCGGCAAGGGCAAGGGCGGCATGATGAAGCAGATGATGGGCGGCCTTGCCTCGAAGATGGGTCTTGGTGGCATGGGGGGCGGCCTGGGCGGAGGAATGGGTGGAATGGGCGGCATGCCCGACCTTTCCAAGCTCGATCCGAAACAGCTCGAAGCGCTGCAGAAGCAGGCAGAGGCGGCGGGGCTGAAGCCCGGCTCCATGCCTGGACTTCCGGGCGGCGGCATGCCGGGTCTCGGTGGCGCCAAGCTGCCCGGCCTCGGCGGTTTTCCCGGTCTTCCGGGCCTGCCCAAGAAGAAGTGAGGGAGGACACGCCAATGGTTGACCCCGAGGTCAAAGCGAAACTTGCAAGCTATCGCCAGTCGATCGACAACATCGACGCGGCGCTCGTGCACATGCTGGCGGAGCGTTTTCGCTGCACCAAGGAAGTGGGCGTCCTCAAAGCCCAATATGATTTGCCGCCGGCCGACCCGGCGCGCGAAGAATTCCAGATCGAGCGTCTTCGCCGCCTGGCGAAGGAAGCGCATCTGGACCCGGATTTCGCCGAGAAGTTCCTGAACTTCGTCATCAAGGAAGTCATCCGGCATCATGAAGCCATCGCCGCCGAACACGTCGGCACGAAAACAGCCTGAACCAGCCCGCCTGATGGCGGCCTCAAGAAGAACCCGGCCCGCCTGACGGCGGCCAGAAAACCTAGGAGTAAATGAAATGGCCCTGAAAATTCGTCTCGCCCGCGGCGGCTCCAAGAAGCGTCCGTATTACACCGTCGTCGTCGCCGACGCCCGTTCGCCCCGCGACGGCCGCTTCCTCGAAAAGCTCGGTTCCTGGAACCCGATGCTCGCCAAGGACGATGCCAAGCGCGTCGAACTGAACGCCGAGCGTATCCAGCATTGGATCGACAACGGCGCCCAGCCGACCGACCGCGTTCTGCGCTTCCTCGCTGAAGCCGGCCTTGCCCAGCGCGCTGCCAAGAACAACCCGGAAAAGGCACTGCCGGGCAAGAAGGCCCAGGAACGCGTCAAGGAACGCGCCCAGAAGGCTGAAGACGCAGCAGCCGCTGCCGCCGAAGCATAAGCTTCGCGAAAGTTCTTTCGCAATCGACGGGTGGCGCGGCAACGCGCCGCCCGTTTTGCTGTTTGCTTTTGATCGCGCAGCGCTTAAATGAGCGCACGGCAACCGAGATCACGACCCGCATGACCAAGCTCGAAAACCCCATTCTGATGGCGACCATCGGCGCCGCCCAAGGCTTGAGAGGCGAGGTGCGGGTGCGCACGTATACGGCCGATGCGACGGCGCTCGGCGAATACGGCAACCTGCACAGCGAGGACGGCCGTATTTTCGAGATCCTCGAAATCCGCGAGGCGAAGAACATCGCGATCGTCCGCTTCCGCGGCATCAACGACCGCAATGCGGCCGAAGCGCTGGCCGGGCTCGAACTCTTTATCGAGCGCGACAACCTGCCCGACGACGAACTTGAGGAAGACGAATTCTATTATGCGGACCTCGAAGGCCTCGAAGCGGTCGATCAGGACGGCAAGAGCTACGGCACGGTGAGCGCGGTCTATGATTTCGGCGCCGGCGATCTGCTGGAGCTGAAAGGTCCCGGCCGCCGCCCTACACTCATCCCCTTCTCGGAGGCTGCGGTACTGGAAATCGACCTCGAAGGCCGCAAAATCCTCATCGATCCGCAGGCGGCAGGCCTTGCCGAGAACCCGGAAGACGACGGCGCCGCGCCGGGTTTCCCCAAAAAGGGCAAGTAGGCGCGATGACGTTTCGCGCCACCATTCTGACGCTCTACCCGGAAATGTTTCCGGGTCATCTGGCCTTTTCGCTCGCCGGCAAGGCGCTGGAGCGCGGACAATGGTCGCTCGACACGGTGCAGATTCGCGATTTTGCCGAGGACCGGCACCGCACCGTCGACGACACGCCGGCCGGCGGCGGCGCGGGAATGGTGCTGAAGCCGGATATTCTGGCCAAGGCGATCGACAACGTCTCTGAAGGTGACGACTTGGCCCCGGGGCGCCCGCGCCTGCTGATGAGCCCGCGCGGAAAACCGCTGACGCAGGAGAGGGTACGCGAGTTGGCAGCCGGCGATGGCGTGGTGATCATCTGCGGCCGGTTCGAAGGCGTCGACCAGCGGGTGATCGATGCCCGCGATCTCGAAGAGGTGTCTATCGGCGACTACGTGCTCTCCGGCGGCGAGCCGGCGGCGCTGACGCTGCTCGACGCGGTGGTGCGCATCCTGCCGGGCGTGATGGGCAATGCGCTGTCCGGCACCCATGAAAGCTTCGAGAACGGGCTGCTTGAGCACCCGCAATATACTAGGCCGCAGGTATTCGAAGGGCGTGAGATTCCAGCCGTGCTGACATCGGGCAATCATGCCGCTATCGAAAAATGGCGGCATGAGGAGGCGCGGAGGCTGACGCTGGACCGGCGGCCGGACCTGATCGCCACTCACCCCGTTACAAAATAATAGATCGTCAGACCCACGCCAACCGCCACCACGCACCAGCGCAGCACCGCCTGCGGCACCCGCCGCGCCATCCACACGCCGGCATAACCGCCCAGCGCGCCTGCCGGGATCATCACGATCGCCTCCGGCCAGGCGATGACGCCACCGCCGACGAAGACGACGATGGCGACGGCCGCGATCAGGATCGCCAGCATGTTTTTCAGCGCGTTGAGGTGGTGATAGCTGCCGCCGGTGGTGACGCCGAGCACGGCGAGCATCATGATGCCCATGCCGGCGCCGAAGAACCCGCCATAGATAGCCGTGAGGAATTGGGCGATGACGGAACCGGGCGAACCCGCCGGACGTTCCGCGGATGCTCTTGGCTTGAGCCAGGGACCTGCCGCAAACACAGCGGTCGCAGCCGCCAGCAGCCAGGGCACCAGCGCGCGGAAGGACGGATTGTCGAGCGACAGCAGCAGGAAGGCGCCGGCAACGGCGCCGACCACCGAAACCAGCGCAAGCACCAGCGCGCTGCGCCAGCGGCTGGAAATCTCGTCCCAATAGGCGATCGTCGAAGTAACGTAGCCCGGAAACTGAACGATCGAGGACGTCGCATTGGCTAGGATCGGCGGAACGCCGGCAAGCGTCATCGCTCCGAAGGTCAGAAAGGTCCCGCCGCCGGCGATCGCGTTGACCGCGCCGGACAGGAAGCCCGCCGCGGCGAGCAGGGCTATCATTGTGATTGTCATTGATGTTTCCTCATCCCTGGCCATCAGATAGCGGCTTCGGCGAAACGCGGCAATAGCGGGCTTTTTCGTCACAAAATCGCAATCAACGGGATGACAAACCCATGTCTTTGGTGTATTGGCCCAGCCGGAAATGGGAAATATCCCGTCGACCAGCAACAAAGAATGGTGAATTCGCTCTGCCGAAAAGGCAAATCTCCGAGGCTTGGACCAAAGGGATAATATCCGAGCGCTCTGGCTGTTTCAGAAGAACCAAAGGTTTGAGACGATGAATATCATCCAGGAATTGGAAGCCGAACAGGCCGCCAAGATTGCAGCCAAGCGCACGCTTCCGGAATTTTCCGCTGGCGACACCGTCCGCGTCAACGTGAAGGTCACGGAAGGCACCCGTACCCGCGTACAGGCTTATGAAGGCGTCTGCATCGCCCGTTCCGGCGGCGGCATCAACGAAAGCTTCACCGTTCGCAAGATCTCCTACGGCGAAGGCGTCGAGCGCGTATTCCCAGTCTACTCGCCGATGGTCGAGAGCGTCGAAATCGTTCGCCGCGGCAAGGTCCGTCGCGCCAAGCTCTATTACCTGCGCGATCGTCGCGGCAAGTCGGCTCGTATCGTCGAAGACACCGGCGTTCGCGCCCGCAAGCTGAACGACGCCGAGCGTCAGGCCGTTGCCGAAGAGAAGGCACGTATCGAAGCCGAGAAGGTTGCAGCAGCCCAGGCTCTCGCCGCCGAAAAGGCAGCAGCGGAAGCCGCTGAAGCAAAGGCCGCAGCAGAAGCTGCTGAAGCCGCAGAAGCCGCCAAGGCTGCTGAAGCGACTGCCGAATAAGCTTTTCATATCGAATACGGAAAAGGCGGCCTTCGAGCCGCCTTTTTTGTTGCGCGATACAGGTTTAATTCCTGACGGCCGAATCCCAGTGTTCGTCGGCCTTGCCGTTGACGATACGCCATGTGTCGTACCAGGTGCTGGTATAGCTCTTCGAAGGATCGCGAGGATCTTTCATTTCGCGCACCGTCCCCACGGTCACCAGATCGCCTTCCGCTGTGACAAAGGCGACCGGCGTTTTTATCTTGGTCGGAATGGGGCTCGGCTTCCGCTTCAGGACGTCGATGAAATAGCGCACCACCCCCTCGCGTCCTGACGCGGCATTCGGGTTGTGCTGGATGTAACGTTCCGTGAGATACTGATCGGCCTTGTCCCACTGATTGGCTTCCAGCAGGTCACGGACGATGCCGTAGACAACCTGCTTGTTTGCATGCAGCTTGGGGTCCGTGCTGGTGAAAAGCGCGTCTTTGTCCGGGGCGGCCATCACCGGCTCCTGTGCCAGCGAGGGCGCGGTAAGCGTGCCCATCGCGGCCCCGAACAGAGCCAAACCCAGAGCGGCATGTTTAAAGATTCGTATCATCGACATTCTCCAAGCGTTTTGATCTGGCGTGCCAAAAGACATAGGAGAAACGCCGATGAGGCGGAAGCAGGCAGTTTTGCCGCCATTGGTTCCGCGGAGGGAACCAATGGCAGTAATGTCCGGTCAGACGGAGATCGCCTGTCTCGCCGCCAACATTCGCCCCACGATGATGACGAGGACACCGGCGACGGCAAGGCAGACCGCCAGGAAGAACATCGGCAGGATATTGCTGCCGGTCTCGTCCTTGATCCAGGGCACCACGTTCTGCGCGATGAAGCCGCCGAGATTGCCGACGGAGTTGATGGCCGCGATGCCGGCCGCAGCACCCGCACCTTTCAGGAAGCGCGACGGCAGGCTCCAGAATACCGGCTGCCCGGCGAAGATGCCCGCGGCAGCAACGCAGAGGAAGACGAACTGCAGCGTCGGATTGGCGAAGATCGCCGACAGGGCAAGGCTGATTGCCCCGACGAAGGCCGGAATGACGATATAGGGCGTCTTCCTGGCCACCTTGTCGGCGGCTGCCGGTACCGCCCAGAGCGCGACGGCGACGATCACCCACGGAATGATATTGATAAAACCATTGGCGGTGTTTGAAACGCCAAAACCCTTGACGATGGTCGGCAGCCAATAGCTCAGGCCATAGGCGGCAAGCGGAAACCCGATATAGCACAGCGCCATGACGAGAACCCGAGGGTTCAGGAGCGCTTTGAAGCCGTTGTCGGAATGCTCGTCCATACCCGATTTCTCCCGGGCAAGCCGATCATGCAGCCACTTCTTTTCCTCGTCGTTCAGGAACTTCGCCTTTTCCGGCGTATCGTCGAGATAAAAGAGCGTGACGATGCCAGCGATGACGGCCGGCACCCCGGTCGCAAGGAAAACCCATTCCCAGCCGGCAAGACCGAGAAGCCCGTCGAGATCGAGCAGCGTGCCGCCGAGCGGAGCGCCGACCGCATTGGCAAGAGCGCTGAAGATCATGAACAGCCCGACCATGCGCCCGCGATAATCCTCCGGGAACCAGAGGGTCAGAAGATAGAGGACGCCCGGAAAGAACCCGGCTTCGCACACACCGAGCAGGAAACGCAGGATGTAGAACATCGTAGCGTTTTGGGTGTAGGCGAGCGCGATGGTGACGATGCCCCAGGAGATCATGATGCGGGCGAACCAGCGGCTGGCGCCGAACCGCGTGAGAAGCAGGTTGCTCGGCACTTCGAAGAGGAAATAGCCGATGAAGAACAGGGACGCGCCGAGCCCGTAGGCATATTCGCTCATGCCAAGTGCGGATACCATGTCGAGCTTGGCGAAGCTGACATTCTGGCGGTCGATATAGGCGATGAGATAAAGAACCCCGAGAAACGGCATCAGCCGCCAGGTGATCTTGGAGATCAGTTGCTGTTCGGAAACCATAGACATATCCTCCCGCGGCTTGATGCTCTTGAACGCACTGGAACCTTCGCTGCCTCGTAAAGGCCGCATGCGCCGCTTTGTTCCGGAGCACGGGAAAGTTGATGCCCCGCACCCGATTTCGCCGCTTGTCATCTGAGCCGGTTTCGTGAGAGTCGAATGCGGTTCTCATTTTACGGGAGTGTCCTGATGCCTTTCCGCCGCACCGTTATTGCCGGCCTTGCCGCACTCTTTCTTGCCCCCTCCCCGAGCCTTGCCATCGATCTTCCCGATCTCGGCGGCCGAACCGTCGTGGTGGTGACGGAAAACGCCTATCCGCCGCTGCAATTCGTCGATCCGAAAAGCGGCAGGGCGATCGGCTGGGAATATGATGCGATGAACGAGATCGCCAGGCGGCTGAACGTCAAGCTCGAATACCAGAACACCAGCTGGGACGCGATGATCCAGGCCGTTTCCGACGGGCAATACGACATCGGCATGACCGGCATCACCATCAAGGACGACCGCAAGGAGAAGGTCGATTTCTCCGATCCCTATATGCGCTCGCAGCAGTTGATGCTGGTACGCGGCGATGAAAAACGCTTCGCCGACGCCAAGAGTTTTGGCGCCCTGGCGACCGGCCTGATCGGCGCCCAGCCGGGAACGAGCCCGTTCTACACGGCGGTCTACGAAATCCTCGACGGCAACGAGCAGAACCCGCGGATCAAGCTCTTCGAGACCTTTGGGGCGACCGTGCAGGCGCTGAAGGCGGGAGATGTCGATCTGGTGCTGACCGACAGCACCGCCGGCGACGGTTACGTCAAGGCCTCCGGCGATTCCTTGAAGCTGATCGGCGCGCCGCTCGGCACCGAGGATTTCGGCTTCATCTTCAAGAAGGGTTCGGATCTCGTTGCGCCGGTCAATGCCGCGATCTCCGCGCTGAAAGCCGACGGCACGCTCGATGCGCTGAACAAGAAGTGGTTCCTCGACTACAAGATGGGCCAGTAGAGGCATGGCGCCTTCGCGTCGCAGAACGTCACAGCCGCAGGATTTCCCCTGGTGGCTGGTCGCCTTCGCGATACTTTGCCTCGGCCTGGCGGCGGTCATCGCCCTCAACGATCTTTATTCCCAGGTCTTCAATGTCGTCGCCAGGGGCATCGGCATCACGGTCGGCGTGACGCTGGCAGCCTTTCTCCTGGCGACGCTGCTGGGGCTCGGCATTGCACTTGCGGGGCTTTCCGGCAATGTCGTGCTGAGGCAGGCGGCGCGTTTCTATATCGAGCTCATCCGCGGCATCCCGATCCTCGTCCTGCTCTTCTACATCGCCTTCGTCGGCGCACCGGCCTTCGTGACGCTCTACAATTGGGCGCTGTCGCCGCTGATCGAGCGCGGCTGGGTCCAGGCGCTTCTGGTGCGCGACGTCTCGCTCTTGTGGCGGGCGATCATCGCCCTGACGATCGGTTATGCAGCCTTCATCGCCGAAATCTTTCGTGCCGGGTTTCAGGCCGTCGACATCGGCCAGATCGAGGCGGCGAAGGCGCTGGGCCTCAGTCGCTGGCAGCGTTTCCGGCTGATCATCTTCCCCCAGGCGATGCGGGTGATCCTGCCGCCGCTTTCCAACGACTTCGTCTCGATGGTGAAGGATAGTTCGCTCGTCTCGGTACTCGGCGTCGCCGACATCACCCAGATGGCCAAGGTCTACGCGGCCGGCTCCTTCCGCTTCTTCGAGACCTATTCGATCGTCACCTACATCTACCTGCTGCTGACGATCGGCCTGTCGCTGGCCCTGCGCGGCATCGAAACACGTTTGCGGAGAAGGACAGAGCGCTAGTAGCAAAAGGCGGCCCGGAGGGCAGCGCTAGCTGCATTGACGATATTCAGTTTTCTGTCTAGCTATATTGATCATGAAGATTCCAACGGTTCTCGTAGTGGTGATGGGGCGCATGGGCAGGGTGGCGTAGCCATCCGGCGAAAGCACCCATGCGCGGCAAGCAGGCTCCTGACGGGGCTTTTTTTATGCCCCACAGCTTTGGCAGCGTCCCGTCAGACCTCACATCATCCCGCTGACAAAACGGACGAGACCATGACGAGCAATCCTGTTCAGGAACCAAGCGCTGAAACGATCGGCGAAACCGTTATCGCTCCACCTCGATTGATAACTCTCATCCTGCTTTCCGCCCTTGCGGTGTTGCCGGTAAATATGATTTTGCCGTCGCTGCCGAACATTGCCACGACGTTCGAGGCTGATTTTGCATTGGTCAACATGTCGGTCGCCGGCTTCGCGATTATCACCGCACTCCTAGAGGTGATCGGAGGCGCGATATCGGATCGATTTGGACGCCGGCCCGTCGTGTTAATTTCCCTGTCGATCTTCGTCGTTGCGTCGGTCGGATGTGTTCTCGCTCCGAATATCGGGGTTTTCCTTCTATTCCGTGCAATGCAAGCGTGCATCGCACCATGCTATTCCGTCGCTCTGGTCATCATTAAAGAAACATCGGATGGACGCGAAGCCGCAAGCAAATTTGGCTACCTCGCCATGGGGTGGGCACTGGCTCCCATGGTCGGCCCTTTGTTCGGTGGATCGTTGGACGAGCTGTTCGGGTGGCGATCGAGCTTCGTTGTCTTCGTGATCCTTGGAGTAGCCGCCTTTGTTTTATCTATGCACGAATTAAAGGGAGTTCCTGCGCCGCCCCGAGCGAAAACAAAATACCTCGCCTCTTATGGGCAACTTCTCGGCTCGGCTCGTTTCTGGGCTTACACCCTATGCATGGCCTGCTCGATGGGGGTGCTTTATGTATTCTTGGGAGGAGCCCCATTGGTAATCGGCGACGCACTCGGTGGATCAAGCGCAAAGCTCGGTTTTTACATGGGGCTGGTGCCTGCCGGCTTTATCCTGGGTAGCTATCTCGCTGGCCGATATGCTTCGAAGAAGTCGCTAGGCGCGATTCTGGTTTTTGCCCGGCTTCTGACATGCACAGGATTGCTGCTCGGCCTGATCCTGGCGATACTTGACCTGACGCACGTTCTCGCCTTCTTCGGACCTTGCATCCTCATCGGCGTAGGCAACGGGTTGACCATGCCGGCAGCCAATAGCGGCGCAATGTCTGTACGGTCTGATCTTATTGGCACCGCTGCGGGGCTAGCCGCCGCCATGAGAATTGCAGGCGGAGCCATCATAGCTTCTATCGCCGGTCTGTTCCTTCCGGATTCTGTCCATGCGCTTTTCACTATGATGCTGGCATCCGCCTCGCTCGCACTGCTTGTGGCATTATATGCGGCTCATCTCGATCGGCGTGCTTCCCTGTCTCTTTTATAGCTGCGATCACTTTCATCCACCTCAAAGAGAGACAAAGGAATTGACTCATCAGCACGAAAACCGCCTGTAAATTCCTGTCGCAAAACTCTTTCGGAAAAGTCAGAGTTTTGCGACAGACGGTGTCCATATTTCAGTTACGGACTGGCGCCTAAAGGCCCCGAGTTGTTTTACTCTCCTCGAGCGCCAGACAACGGCGTCAATACACTTCCGGAACGTACATGTCCGCCGGCACCGGATGACGGATGTAATCGTCGTTCCGGACGCGGCCCGGCAGGTCGATCTGCTCCTTCGGCACGGTCTCGTAAGGCACCTGGGCGAGAAGATGGGAGATCATGTTGAGCCGCGCCTTCTTCTTGTCGACGGCCTGCACCACCCACCACGGCGCTTCCGGAATGTGGGTGCGCTGGAGCATCTCTTCCTTGGCCTTGGTATATTCTTCCCAGTGGACTCGGCTTTCGAGATCCATCGGCGACAGCTTCCACTGCTTCAGCGGATCGTGGATGCGCATCTTGAAGCGGAATTCCTGCTCCTCGTCGGTAATCGAGAACCAGTATTTGACGAGGATGATGCCCGAGCGGACCAGCATGCGTTCGAATTCCGGCACCGAGCGGAAGAACTCTTCCAGCTCGTCCTTGGTGCAGAAGCCCATGACCCGCTCGACGCCGGCGCGGTTGTACCAGGAGCGGTCGAACATCACCATTTCGCCGGCGGTCGGCAGGTGCGGGACGTAGCGCTGGAAATACCACTGGTTCTGTTCGCGCTCGGTTGGCGCGGGCAGTGCGACGACGCGGGCCACACGCGGATTGAGGCGCTGGGTGACGCGCTTGATGGCGCCGCCCTTGCCGGCCGAGTCGCGCCCCTCGAACAGCACGACCATCTTCAGCTTCTTGTATTGCACCCAGTCCTGCAGGCGGACAAGCTCGTGCTGGAGGCGGAACAGCTCGCGGAAATAGACGCGGCGGTCGATCGTCGCCTCGGCGGGCTCGGACATGCCCTCGGCGACCAGCTCGTCGAGCCGGTCCTCTTCCATCTGCATTTCCAGCTCTTCATCGAAGCTGTCGGCGATCTCTTCCTTGATGCGGCTGAGCTGGTCTTGCATGGGTTCGGACATCTTGGCATTCCTCCGTTATGGAAACTGAGATCAACCACGTTTCCGCGAAAGCTTTATGACAGAGATGCGACAGATTTCCCGCAACGCAATTCGATTGCCGATTTCTTCGGAAACTGGTATTCCAGCCGCCA
This sequence comes from Neorhizobium sp. BETTINA12A, assembly GCF_023006485.1. Classification (NCBI taxonomy): domain Bacteria; kingdom Pseudomonadati; phylum Pseudomonadota; class Alphaproteobacteria; order Hyphomicrobiales; family Rhizobiaceae; genus Neorhizobium; species Neorhizobium sp. BETTINA12A. The sequence goes on along the minus strand of NZ_JALBGW010000058.1, from coordinate 7,032 downwards.
TGGGATCGAAATTCGGATGCCTCGCGAACCACATCGTCGTGCTGCAAGACCACAAGCGTCTGCCGGCACGCTTTTTCGCGCGGGTATCCGGGGCGCTTTGCGACCGACTTAGCTGACCTTCCTCAGCTTGAGGCAGCCCTGAGCTGCCGGATACCCATTTCCTGTTTCAGTCAGCTATACGGACAGCAGCCATGAGCGCACCTCGCACCCTTTATGACAAGATCTGGGACGACCACGTCGTTTCCGAGGATGAGAACCACACCTGTCTTCTCTACATCGACCGTCACCTCGTTCACGAAGTGACGTCGCCGCAGGCATTCGAAGGCCTGCGCATCGCCGGCCGCAAGGTCCGCGCTCCGGAAAAGACGCTCGCCGTCGTCGACCACAACGTGCCGACTACCGCCGATCGCCACGAAGGCATCAAGAATGAGGAAAGCCGCATCCAGGTGGAGGCGCTTGCCCAGAACGCCCGTGACTTCGGCGTCGAATATTATTCGGAAAAGGACGTTCGCCAGGGCATCGTCCACATCGTCGGCCCGGAGCAGGGCTTCACCCTGCCGGGCATGACCATCGTCTGCGGCGACAGCCACACCTCGACGCACGGCGCTTTCGGCGCGCTGGCGCATGGCATCGGTACGTCTGAGGTCGAGCATGTGCTCGCCACCCAGACGCTGGTGCAGAAGAAGGCGAAGAACATGCTGGTGCGCGTCGACGGCCAGTTGCCGCCGGGCGTCACCGCCAAGGACATCATCCTTGCCATCATCGGCGAGATCGGCACCGCCGGCGGTACCGGCCATGTCATCGAGTTCGCCGGTGAGGCGATCCGCGCGCTCTCCATGGAAGGCCGCATGACGGTCTGCAACATGACGATCGAAGGCGGCGCCCGCGCCGGCCTGATCGCGCCGGACGAAAAGACCTTCGAGTATATCAAGGACAAACCGCGCGCCCCGAAGGGCAAGGCCTGGGACATGGCGCTCGACTACTGGAAGACGCTGCAGACGGACGAAGGCGCGCATTTCGACAAGGTCGTCGTGCTCGACGCCGCCAACCTGCCGCCGATCGTCTCCTGGGGCTCCTCACCGGAAGACGTGATCTCGGTCGAAGGCTCCGTTCCGAACCCGGACGATATCCAGGACGAAACCAAGCGCACCTCGAAATGGCGCGCTCTGGACTATATGGGCCTGAAGCCCGGCACCAAGATCACCGATATCGCCATCGACCGCGTCTTCATCGGCTCCTGCACCAACGGCCGCATCGAAGACCTGCGTGCTGCCGCCAAGGTGGTCGAAGGCCGCGCCGTCGCATCGACCGTGTCCGCCATGGTCGTCCCGGGCTCGGGCATCGTCAAGGAACAGGCGGAAGCCGAAGGCCTCGACAAGATCTTCAAGGATGCCGGTTTCGAATGGCGCGAACCCGGCTGTTCGATGTGCCTGGCGATGAACGACGACCGCCTGAAGCCGGGCGAGCGCTGCGCCTCCACCTCCAACCGCAATTTCGAGGGCCGCCAGGGCTATAAGGGCCGCACGCATCTCGTCTCGCCGGCCATGGCCGCCGCAGCCGCGGTCGCCGGCCACTTCGTCGACATTCGCGAGTGGAAGTAAACGTCTTTCAATTCTAACTTCGAGATGCCCGGCCTCAGCGCCGGGCATTTTCGTTTCAGGCCTTAGCCGAGCACCCTCACCACCGTACCCTTGCGCATGAAGCGGATCAGCCGTTTCATGTCGGGAAGACTGACGGCGATGCAGCCGGCGGTCGGCTGGTAGCCGGGCTTGATCAGGTGGAAGAAGATCGCCGAGCCGCGGTTGCGAGCTCGCGAGGTGACGTTCCAGTCGAGCACGAGGCAGATATCGTAGAGCCCGTCGGCTCGCATCATCTCTTCATGACTGGGCCCGAAGGGTGCGCTCACCGGGCGATTGTACGACGGGTGCTCCGGCTGGTCGCACCACAGCAGACCTTTCTCGATGCGCGTGATCGAAAGCCGCGTTGGGGGCAGCGTCACACGGTCCGCACGGACATAGCCGTTGAGGAGGCGCATCGGCGCGATCGGCGTTGCACCATCCCCTTCCCGCTTGAAGGGAGAGGTGCCGGACCGCCCCAGCGCCGCCGGCACGGTAATGCCGCCGAAGGAGACGATCGCCCGGCGCCGGTCGCGCGGCGCGGTGCGAACGGTGACGACGGCAGTGTTTTTGTGATTTCCCCCGCGAAAACGTTGCATTTCTCTCACAAGGTTTTGCTTTGAATATGATTTCGTTTGAATTCATAGCACACTAAAGCGCTGCGCATATTGAAGCGAGACATCGTACTTTCCGAAAATCGATTCCGATTTTTGGGTCGATGCTGTAGGGATTTAGATCGAGGAGCCCTAAATGCGCTTCGATTGGCTGCAACAGCAGTCTGGACGCAACGGCGAGACGAAAGGCAAGAACGCATGGCAGCGCGCACGATACTCCTGGTGGACGACGACGATGATCTGCGCGAGACGCTTGTCGAGCAGTTGTCGTTCTACGACGAGTTCACAATCCTCCAGGAGGCGAATGCGGCCAAGGCGCTGCAGACAGCCAAGAATGCCCAGATCGACCTGCTGATCATGGACGTCGGCCTGCCGGACATGGACGGCCGCGAGGCGGTGAAACTGCTGCGCAAGAACGGTTTCAAGGCGCCGATCATCATGCTGACCGGCCACGACACCGATTCCGACACCATTCTCGGCCTCGAAGCCGGCGCCAACGACTATGTGACGAAGCCCTTCCGCTTCGCCGTGCTGCTTGCCCGCATCCGTGCCCAGCTTCGCCAGTACGAGCAGAGCGAGGACGCCACCTTCACGGTCGGCCCCTATCTCTTCAAGCCGAGCCAGAAGCTGCTGACCACCGAGGACGGCAAGAAGATCCGCCTGACCGAAAAGGAAGCGGCGATCATCCGCTACCTCTATCGCGCCGGCCAGAAGGTGGTGACGCGCGACGTCCTCCTGGAGGAAGTCTGGGGCTATAATTCCGGCGTCACTACGCATACGCTGGAAACCCATGTCTACCGTCTTCGCCAGAAGATCGAGCGCGATCCGTCGAGCGCCGAAATCCTGGTCACCGAAAACGGCGGCTACAAGATCGTACCGTAAAGGCCCCTCATGTCGCTGACCGAAGATATCCGCCTGCTTTCGCAGGTCCCGCTGTTCCGGGACATGAACGAAGACCAGCTGCGCCTCGTCGCCTTCGGTGCCGAGCGGCGGCAGGTGACGACCGGCCAGCAGCTGTTTCGGGAGAAATCCCCGGCGGAATCGGCCTTCATCGTCGCAAGGGGTCGCTTCGAACTGCTGATGGCGGACCGCAGTGGCGAGATGAAGGTGGAAGCGACGGTCGGTCCCGGTACGCTGCTGTCGGAGCTGGCGCTCGTGACCATGGTGGAGCGAAAGTTCACCGCCGTGGCGATCGAGGACTCCGAGGCCCTGAAGATCAGCCGCTCGCTGTTCCACCGCCTGCTGGAGGAATATCCCCAGGTCGGCCGGGTGATCGAGAACCGCATCCGCGACAATATCGCCGGCCTCGCCAAGGCGGCAGCAGCGATGCAGGACCGGTTTGCCTGAGGCTCCGAAGAAGCTTTGCCCTCGATCGTCGAGCCTCGTGTCTGGATCCTCGGGTCGAGCCCGAGGATGACGACCTTGATGCTCATCAGGCGGAACTGACAGCACGGCACGCCCTCTGTTTTCGTCATCCTCGGGCTCGACCCGAGGATCCAGATGCAACCTGCGACGTTTGCGTCAGAACTTGAACACCGCCGTCACCGGCACGTGGTCCGAAGGCTGGTTCCAGCCGCGGGCTTCCTTCAGCACGTCGATGCGGTCGAGGAACGGCCCGAGGTCGGGCGAGGACCAGATATGGTCGAGCCGGCGGCCCTTGTTCGCCGCCTCCCAGTCCTTGGCGCGGTAGCTCCACCACGTATAGATCTTCTCCGGCTCCGGCGTGTGCTGGCGCATCAGGTCGAGCCAGCCGCCCTTGGCGATGATCTCCTTCATGCCCTCGGTCTCGACAGGCGTGTGGCTGACGATCTTCAGGAGTTGCTTGTGTGACCAGACGTCGTGCTCCAGCGGCGCGATGTTGAGATCGCCGACGAGGATCGACGAGATGCCGGGCATGGCATCGGCCTTCAATGCCTTCATCTCCTCGACGAAATCGAGCTTGTGGCCGAATTTCGGGTTGATCGTCCGGTCCGGCTCGTCGCCGCCGGCGGGCACGTAGAAATTATGCAGGCGGATCCGCCGCGAGCCGCGCTCGAAGATCGCCGAGATGTGCCGGGCATCGCCGACATTGCAGTAGTTCTGACGATGGTCTTCGAGGAGCGGCACCTTCGAGGCTATGGCAACGCCGTGATAACCCTTCTGGCCGTGGATGATGATGTGCTGGTAACCGAGATCCTTCAGCGGCTGCAGCGGAAACTCCGGCTCCTGGCACTTGATTTCCTGCAGGCAGAGAATGTCCGGCTTGTAGCGGACGAGGAACTGCTGGACGATCGGCATGCGCAGCCGCACGGAGTTGATATTCCAGGTCGTGATCGAAAATGTCATGATATCCCTCGGGCTTCGCCCGCGAGCTTTAGGAAATTTTGTGATCCCTGAGAAGCGAAAAGGGCCGCGCAATGAAGCGCAGCCCCCTATTCAGTTCAGGCCCTGCCGAGGTCAGCCCTTGCGGACGTCCTCATAGGGGATGGTGAAGACCTTTTCGTCCAGGTTCACGCCGTTCTGGACGTTGTAGATCATCACCGACGTATCCTTGTTCTGGGCGTCGGTGATCGTCCATTGGCGCAGATCGTAGGTCTTGGAATCGAACATCATGGTAATGGTCGAATCGCCGAAGACGGTCTTGTTGCCGAGTACGATGGTGGTCAGATCGGACTCTTCCTTGACGTCGCGGACCATTTGGTTGCCAAGGTCGATACGGCTCGCCAAAAGCAGGCTGAGCGGCGTCTTGGAAAGCGGATAGATATCCCAGGTCTTGAGCTTCATATTGCCGATGACGACGTTCTTGCCGTCGGCGATGACGCGGATCGGCGAAGGATCCTCGAAGTTGAAGCGCAGCTTGCCGGGACGCTCGATAAAAAATTTGCCGCCGGTCTGCTCTCCGCGCGGGCCGAACTGCACGAATTCGCCCATCATGGTTTTGACCGACGAGAAGTGGTCGGCGATCTTCTGAGCCGCAGCACTGCCGGCGCTCTGGGCGAAGCCGACGTTCGGCGCAAAGGCAGCCGCTGCCAGGCCCGCAAGCCCCAGCGAAAACTGCCGGCGGCCGAGCGCGCTGGAATTGATGTTTGAAAGGATGGTCTTTTCGTTCTTCATTCTAGTCTCCTTTCGTTATTCCTCCGCACCAAAGGCGGCGGCTTGATGGCCGCGCCCGTGGCGATCACGAAAGCCTTACCGTTCGAGGATGTCGCCCTCGGTCGGCACCAGGATTTCGCGTTTGCCGGCATGGTTGGCCGGCCCGATCAGCCCTTCCTGCTCCATCCGCTCGATGAGCGAGGCGGCACGGTTGTAGCCGATGCCGAGACGGCGCTGGACATAGGACGTCGACGCCTTGCCGTCCCGCAGCACGATCGCCACCGCTTGATCATAGGGATCGTCCGACTCCGCGAGGTTAGACATGCCGGCCGGGCCGGAACCGTCGCCGTCCTCGTCGTCATCGGCCGTGATCGCATCGAGATATTGGGGGTGCCCTTGAGTTTTCAAGTAGGCGACGATGTCTTCGACTTCCGTATCGGAGACGAAGGGCCCGTGGACGCGCTGGATGCGGCCGCCACCGGCCATGTAGAGCATGTCGCCCATGCCGAGCAACTGTTCGGCGCCCTGCTCGCCCAAAATGGTGCGGCTGTCGATCTTCGAGGTGACCTGGAAGGAAATGCGGGTCGGGAAGTTCGCCTTGATCGTTCCGGTGATGACGTCGACCGAAGGGCGCTGCGTCGCCATGATCACATGGATGCCGGCGGCACGCGCCATCTGCGCCAGGCGCTGCACGGCGCCTTCGATATCCTTGCCGGCGACCATCATCAGGTCGGCCATTTCGTCGATGATCACGACGATATAGGGGATCGGTGCGAGATCGAATTCTTCCGTCTCGTACATGGCCTCACCGGTATGGCGGTCGAAACCGGTCTGCACTGTGCGGGTCAGCACCTCGCCCTTTTCCATCGCCTGCTCGACACGGCTGTTGAAGCCGTCGATGTTGCGCACGCCGATCTTCGACATCTTCTTGTAGCGCTCTTCCATCTCGCGGACGGTCCACTTGAGCGCAACGACGGCCTTCTTCGGGTCGGTGACCACAGGCGAGAGGAGATGCGGGATGCCGTCATAGACGGAGAGTTCGAGCATCTTGGGGTCGATCATGATCAGGCGGCACTTCTCCGGCGTGTAACGGTAAAGAAGCGACAGGATCATCGTGTTGATGGCGACCGACTTACCCGAACCGGTGGTGCCGGCGACGAGCAGGTGCGGCATCTTGGCGAGGTCGGCGACGACGGGCTCGCCGCCGATCGTCTTGCCGAGCGCCATGGCGAGCTTCGCCTTGCTGTTTTCGAAATCCTTGCTGCCGATCATTTCGCGCAGGTAGACCGTCTCGCGGGTGCGGTTCGGCAGCTCGATGCCGATCGCGTTGCGGCCGGGAACGACGGCGACGCGGGCGGCGATCGCGCTCATTGAACGGGCGATATCGTCCGCAAGGCCGATGACGCGCGACGACTTGATGCCCGGTGCAGGCTCGAGTTCGTAAAGCGTGACGACCGGGCCGGGGCGGACATGGATGATCTCGCCCTTGACGCCGAAATCTTCGAGAACGCCTTCCAGAAGGCGGGCATTCTGTTCCAGCGCATCGGCGGACAGCGAGGCGTCGCGGGCAACGGCCTTCGGTTCGCTAAGGAGGTGCACGGATGGAAGCTGGAACCCGTCAGGCGCTATGAACGAGCCTTGGGCCTCGCGGGCGACACGAGCGCTCGGTCTCGGCGGCGTGGCCGAGGGCGCGACGCGCTGTTGGACGCGGACGCCATTGACGGTCTGCG
>NZ_JALBGW010000057.1:0-27019 GCF_023006485.1 Neorhizobium sp. BETTINA12A | reverse complement strand
GCCAAGGTCGTGCTCGGCGCTCGCCGCACCGACCGGCTGGAAGCATTGGCCGAAGAGATCGCCGCAGCCGGCGGCACCGTCCGCATCCGCCGGCTCGACGTCACTGATCGCCACGAATTCCAGGCCTTCGCGGAATTCGCACTTGCCGAATTCGGCCGCATCGACGTCCTCGTTAACAATGCCGGCCTGATGCCGCTGTCGCTGATGTCGTCGCTGAAGGTCGAGGAATGGGACCGGATGATCGACGTCAACATCCGCGGCGTGCTCTACGGCATCGCTTCGGTTCTGCCGATCATGAACGGCCAGGGATACGGCCAGATCATCAACATTTCGTCGATCGGCGGCCTCGGCGTGGTGCCGACAGCAGCGGTCTATTGCGCCACCAAATACGCGGTGCGGGCGATCTCCGACGGACTGCGCCAGGAGAACGACAAGATCCGCGTCACCTGCGTCTATCCGGGCGTGGTGGAATCCGAGCTTGCCGGCACGATCACCGATCCGGTCGCGGCGGATGCGATGAAGACCTATCGCAGCGTCGCCCTGACGCCCGATGCGATCGGCCGCGCTGTCCTGCATGTCATCGACCAGCCTGAAGACGTGGATACAAATGAGATTGTGGTGCGCCCAACCCGCACCATGTGACCGGCTTCCAGGATGCGGTGGGGATTTACCGCACCGCATCATACTTTGCTTGCAAAACGCCGCGCCTCAGCCGAAAGTGCACAATTGACGGTCTCTCCTCAAAAGGTGCTAGAAATTAGGCATGGCAGCGCGGCAACGCATCATTCCCGTTCGGCGTGAATACAATCGTTGGGTCGCCAACCAGACGCTGGAGGACTACGCCCTCCGTTTCACCGCCAAGAGTGCCCGCCGGTTTTCCTCCAGCCGCATTTCCCAGACCGCCATCGGCGCCATCTCCTTCCTGGCGCTGGAGGCGATCGGCGGCACGATCACCCTCTCCTACGGCACCACCAACGCAATTTTCGCGATCGTCGCAGCCGCCATCGCCATGCTGGCGATCGGCTGGCCGATCAGCCGTTATGCGATCCGCCACGGCGTCGATATCGACCTCCTGACCCGTGGCGCCAGCTTCGGGTATATCGGCTCGACCATCACCTCGCTGATCTATGCGAGCTTCACGTTCATGCTGTTTGCGATCGAGGCGTCGATCATGACCGGCGCGCTGGATCTCGCCTTCGGCATTCCGCCCTGGATCGGCTACATCATCAGCGCCGTGGTGGTGATCCCGCTGGTCATCTACGGCGTGCAGCTGATTTCCCGCTTCCAGCTGATCACCCAGCCGTTCTGGATCGTACTGAACATCCTGCCCTTCGTGTTCATCGCCTTCATGGACTGGCAGAAGTTCGATCTCTGGCGTGCCTTTGCCGGCATCGGCCATTCGAACGCTCAGGTCGGCGGACCAGCCCCGTTCAACCTGGTCGAGTTCGGCGCGGCCTCCGCAGTCATCCTCGCTTTGATGCCGCAGATCGGCGAGCAGGTCGACTTCCTGCGCTTTCTGCCGCCGGAGGGCCTCGACAAGTGGCGTCACCGGTTCGCCGTCTTCCTCGCCGGCCCCGGCTGGGTGGTGGTCGGCGTGCCGAAGCTCCTGGCGGGCTCGTTCCTCGCTGTCCTGACGCTCTCGACCGCCGTGCCGATCCGCGAGGCGGCAGACCCGGCGCATATGTATTTCGCCGCCTTCGGCTACATGATCCCCAACGATACGGCCGCGCTGCTGCTGATGGCAGCCTTCGTGGTCGTCTCGCAGTTGAAGATCAACGTGATGAACGCCTATGCGGGCTCGCTCGCCTGGTCGAACTTCTTCTCGCGCCTCACCCACAGCCATCCAGGCCGTGTCGTCTGGCTGGTGTTCAACGTGGTGATCGCGCTGCTTTTGATGGAGCTCGGCATCTACCGGCTGCTCGAAGCGACGCTCGGCATCTTCTCGATCATCGCCATGGCCTGGCTCTGCACCATCTCGGCCGATCTCATCATCAACAAGCCGCTCGGCCTGTCGCCCGAAGGTATCGAGTTCAAGCGCGCCCATCTCTACGATATCAACCCGGTGGGCTTGGGCTCGATGTTCGGCTCGGCGGCGATAGCGCTCGCCGCCCATTTCGGCCTGTTCGGCCCGTTGATGACCTCGCTCGCCACCTATGTGACGCTGATCGCCTTCCTGATTTCGCCGGCGCTCGCCTTTGCGACCAAGGGCAAATTTTACCTCGCCCGAAAACCGCGCCAGAGCTGGAAGACGGTCGGCTCGATCACCTGTTCCATCTGCGAACATCCGTTCGAGCATGAGGACATGGCCTGGTGTCCAGCTTATGCTGCACCGATCTGCTCGCTCTGCTGCTCGCTCGACAGCCGCTGCCACGACATGTGCAAGCCGCATGCGCGGCTGAACACCCAGGTTGGCGCGGTCGCTCGCTCCTTCCTGCCGGAAAGCGTCATCACCCGGCTGACGACGCGCCTCGGGCGTTATGCCACCACGGCGGTATTTTCGATCTCGATGATCGGCGCGATCCTCGGCATGATCGCCTACCAGGTCAGCCATGCAACCCCTGTCAACGCCGAGGTCATCTATGGCACGGTGCTGATCGTCTTTTTCGTCTTCGCGATCATCGCCGGCATCGTTTCCTGGTTCTATGTGCTCGCCCATGACAGCCGGGTGGTGGCGGAAGAGGAATCTTCCCGCCAGAACACGCTGCTCCTCAAGGAAATCGCCGCCCACAAGAAGACCGACGCGGCACTTCAAGACGCCAAGGAAACCGCCGAGGCCGCCAATCGCGCCAAGAGCCGCTATGTCGTCGGCCTTTCCCACGAGCTGCGCACACCGCTCAACGCCGTGCTCGGTTACGCCCAGATCCTCGAGCGCGACGAGACCATCCCCGCCCCGCGCCAGTCGGCAATCAAGGTCATCAAGCGCTCCGCCGACCATCTGTCTGGCCTGATCGACGGGCTGCTCGACATTTCCAAGATCGAGGCGGGCCGGCTGCAGGTCTATTCCAACGAGATCAACATCCAGGATTTTCTCGACCAGATCGTCGAGATGTTCGGCCTGCAGGCACAGGCCAAGGGCCTAGCCTTCGAGCACGAGCGCGCCCGCGCCCTGCCGCAATATGTCCGCACCGACGAGAAGCGGCTGCGCCAGATCCTCGTCAATCTTCTCTCGAACGCGATCAAGTTTACCGACGAAGGCACGGTGAAATTCGACATCGCCTATCGCAGCCAGGTCGCTACCTTCACCGTCTCCGATACCGGCCGGGGCATTGCGGAAAAGGATCTCGGCCGCATCTACGAACCCTTCCAGCGCGGCGAGGCGGAAAGCATCAGGCCGATGCCCGGCCTCGGTCTCGGCCTCACCATCACCCAGTTGCTGACCAATACGCTCGGCGGCGAGATCGCGGTCGCCAGCACCAGGGGCGAAGGCTCGATCTTCAAGGTGCGACTGATGCTGTCCGCCATCGAGCGGCCCAACACGACACCGGCGGCGGAAAAGAAGATCGTCTCCTATACCGGCCCGCGCCGCACAATCGTGATCGTCGACGACAACGAGGACCATCGTGACCTGATGCGCGAGGTGCTGGTGCCGATGGATTTCGTCGTGCTGACCGCCAATAGCGGGCCGGACTGCCTGACGCTGATCGAGGGCGTGACGCCGGACCTGTTCCTGGTCGACATCTCCATGCCCGGCATGAGCGGCTGGCAACTCGTCTCCCGGCTGCGCGAGATCGGCCAGGTGGCCCCGATCGTCATGCTCTCGGCCAACATCGGCGACGGTATCGCGACGCATTCCGGCGACGAGGGCCATAACGACGCGATCGCCAAACCGGTCGACATCCGCAGGCTTGCCGACAAGCTCGCCGCCCATCTCGGCCTCGTCTGGATCTACGAGAACGAAACGGTGGTTCCGGCGGTCGTTGGCCCGAAAAAGCCGATCAAAAGTCCGGGGACGAACCATGTCCAGGACCTTTTGCGGCTCGGCGAAATCGGCTACGTCCGCGGTATCGAAGCGAAACTCGCCGATCTCGCCCGGGAGGAGGAACACCGCCCCTTCACGGAAGAACTCGGCGCCTACGTGCAGGCCTTCGACCTTGCCGGTTATATGAAATTCCTGAGCCGACTTGAGGCAGAAAGGACGAGTGATGGCTGAAACTGCTCTGCCGCGCGATATCGTCCTTCTCGTGGACGACAGCCCCGAAACCCTGGGCTTCCTCACCGAGGCCCTCGAAAAATCCGGCTTTTCGGTGCTGATCGCCACCGCTGGCCAGTCGGCGCTCAACATCGTCGAGCGCATCACCCCGGACCTCATCCTGCTCGACGCGGTGATGCCCGGCATGGACGGTTTCGAGACCTGCCGCAAGCTGAAGACCAATGGCGCCGTTGCGCAAGTACCGGTCATCTTCATGACCGGCCTCACCGAGACCGAACATGTGGTCAACGCGCTCGATTCCGGCGGCGTCGACTATCTGACCAAACCGATCAATATCGACGAACTGCGCGCCCGCATCCGGGTGCACCTTTCCAATGCCCGTTCGGCCCAGAGCGCCCGCGTGGCGCTCGACGCCGCCGGCCGCCATCTGCTGGCGGTCAAGGCGAGTGGAGCGATCCACTGGTCGACCCCCCAGGCGACACGGCTGATCAACGCGGCCACCAACAGCGACGATGGGCTCGACATCGTTTCCCGCCGGATTTCCACCTGGATGGCCGAGCGTGACAAGCCCGGTTTTGCCCGCGACGCCGCCTTCGCCCTCGTCCAGAACGGCCAGGCGAGCCTACAGTTCTCCTTCCTCGGCGCGATCGGCGCCGACGAACATCTTTTCCGCCTGACGGCCGCCAACAAACGCCCCGACGACGAAGTGCTGCGCCAGCATTTCCCGGTGACCCAGCGCGAATCCGAAGTGCTGCTGTGGATCGCCAAGGGCAAATCGAACCGCGACATCGGCGACATCCTCGGCCTCTCGGCACGCACGGTGAACAAGCATCTGGAACAGATCTATGTGAAGCTCGGCGTCGAAAACCGCGCATCGGCCGCCGTTAAGGCCGCGCACGTGCTGCATGAGATGTGAACGCAGAGCGCTCCATCGTCTAAACTGTCATTGCAGCGACAAAGGGAGTGACTGTTTTGCGCTTACCGAATGTAGACGAATTCCGCCAACCATTTATCGAGCCTTTAGGGCATTTGGCGATGCAGGCCGCATATGCGGATAACGAATTAATTGAACTATGCTCACAGATTCCTTCGGAAGGCTCTCCCCACCAGATGCGGCTGGAGGATGTAGCTCAGAAACTTAGGAACTGGGACAAAAAAGCAGAGGCCTTCGTCCGCCTTCGCATTCATATGATTGCTGATGCGGGGTTAAGGGATCAGGCTTTAGATGCGCTAACCCGATTTGAAACTCTCAGGACACAACGACATCGAGCAATCCATGACGCCATTGAGGTCGGGATATCTGGTAGCGGCGACATGTACGATGTATCGGCACTAGCAGTCGAGTACAGGCGAGGAAAGCAATCTACGACCGTCAGCCTGAACGCTGTTACACCCGAAGTGATCGCCGATCTGGCTTGCCAGCTTTATGACCTTCAGCGAGATATAAATTCGGTGACTTATGCGCTGACGCGCGCGGAAGGAGATCCGGTTGATTGACTTCCGTCACTCCAGAATTTTTCTTCTGAAGCAAACGCAAAGAAGCCCGGCTTTTGACCGGGCTCCCTTTTAAAATTCGGCTTGGCCGATAACGGCTCAGCCCTGCGGGAAGTAGCTGTACTTGCCGTCCGGACCCTTCTTCCATTCGTACATGATATAGCCCGGGATCTTCGGGTCGCCCTTCGCGTCGAAGGCAATATCGCCGAGAACGGTCTTGAACGGACCCTTTGCATGCAGCGTCTTGGCAACGGCTTCGGCGTCGTCGGCCTTGCCGGTTGCCTTGATGCCGGCAGCGATGACCTGCACGGCTGCGTAGGAATACAGCGTGTAGGCTTCCGGGTTGAAGCCGGCTGCCTTGAACTTGGCAACCAGGTCCTTGTTGGCCGGGTTCAGCGTCGGATCGGGGCCGAAGGTGTTGAGCGTGCCTGCGACGGCGTCGCCGGCGATCGAAGCCAGTTCGTTGGAGACGATACCGTCACCCGAAACGAGCGTGGCCTTGAGGCCCTGGTCCTTGGCCTGGCGGATGATCAGGCCGGCTTCGGTGTGGAGACCGCCCCAGTAGATGATCGTGACGCCAGCTTCCTTCATCTTGGAGATGAGAGCCGAGAAGTCCTTGTCGCCGACGTTGACGCCTTCGCGGATGACTTCCTTGAGGCCCTTGGCGTTCATTGCCTTCTTGGTCTCTTCGGCAAGGCCCTGACCGTAAGGCGTCTTGTCATCGATGATGGCGATCTTCGCGCCCTTGAACTTGTCGGCGAGGTAAGCGCCGGCAACGCCGCCCTGCTGGTCGTCACGACCGCAGGTACGGAAGACGTTCCACAGGCCACGCTCGGTGAAGACCGGGTTGGTCGCAGCCGGGGTGATTTCCAGCATGCCGTTTTCGGCATAGACTTCCTTGGAAGCCGGAATGGACACGCCGGAGTTGAAGTGGCCAACCACGTACTTGACGCCGTCGGATGCAAACTTGTTGGCAACCGAGATGCCCTGCTTCGGATCGGAGACGTCGTCGCCGAGGACGATCTTGATCTTTTCACCGTTGATGCCGCCGGCGGCATTGATGTCGGCTGCTGCCTGTTCGGCACCCTTCTGGAGCTGCGCACCGAAGGCCGCGTTCGGACCCGTGAGCGGACCGCCGACGCCAATAACGATGTCGGCCCATGCGCTACCGCTGAAGGCAACCATGGCCGTCAGCGCAACCGCGGAAAGAAGAGACTTCTTCATCGAGTTACTCCCAATTTTTTAGGTGAGCTGATTTTTCGAGACCGGACGCAATACCCACCATCACTGCGCCGGAAATGTTCCACTCTAGGTTACTTATGATTTCAACCCGAGCTAATCTGAGGACAGAAAAGTGCGGCTGTCAATCTTTCTTCTTGAAGGAGAAAGCCGAAGTCGGCTCGTAGAGCCAATAGTAATTCTGCACCATCTGGCGTGTCCGGCGAATGCGGAATCCGGCGCCCGAAAAGACGAGCAGGACGATCACGTCGAGGATGTAGTAGAACGGGCTGATGAATGGCCCCTGGAACAGCGCATAGTGCAGAAAACGCATCGCCACGCCGAGTAGCAGCGTATAGACCACCACCGTCGGATAGCCGTTCCAGCCCTCGGCGGCGGCCTTGCCCGACCGCCAGGCAGTCCAGAAACCGATCATCAGCACGAGGAAACGCAAGAGGTAACGCACGCCGCTGTCGCTTTCGAAAAACAGTCCCTGCATCCTAAATTCCTCCGGTCGTCAAAAGTACAACCTTTGCGATCAATGCCGTCCACCTTCAAGGTAAGCGGCGCGCACTTCCGGATTGGCGAGAAGTTCTTTTCCGGAACCGCTCATCGTCACCTTGCCGTTGACCATCACATAACCGCGGTCGGAGAGCTTCAAAGCCGCGAACGCGTTCTGCTCGACGAGGAAGACGGTCAGGCCCTCTTCCTGGTTCAGCTTCTTGATCGCCTCGAAAATGCCCTTGACGATCAGCGGTGCCAGGCCCAGCGAAGGTTCGTCGAGCAGGAGCAGCTTCGGCCGGGCCATCAGCGCGCGCCCGATCGACAGCATCTGCTGTTCACCGCCCGAAAGCGTCCCTCCGCGCTGGCTCTGGCGTTCCTTGAGGCGCGGGAAGAGCGTGAAGATCTTCTCGACGTCCTCGTTGAAATATTTGAGGTTGTCGAGGCCGGCCCCCATCTGCAGGTTCTCGTAGACGGTCATGCGCGGAAAGATCCGCCGGCCTTCGGGAGACTGGGCGATGCGGCGGCGCGCGATCAAATGCGTCGGCAGCTTGGTGATGTCCTCGCCGTCGAAGATGATCGAGCCGGCTCGGGCCTGCGGGCTGCCGCAGATGGTCATCATCAGCGTCGACTTGCCGGCACCGTTGGCACCGATAAGGCTGACGATCTCGCCCTTGTTGACTTCGACATCGACGCCTGCGAGTGCACGGATATTGCCGTAATAAGTCTCGACAGCCTCGACTTTCAGAAGGTTCTCGGCCGCCATCAGTGATTGCCCCCCTCGAGTTCTACCGCAATCACCTCTTCCACCTCGTCATCCTCGACGCCGAGATACGCGGCGATCACTCGTGGGTCGTTCTTCACATGGTCCGGCGAGCCGTCGGAAATCTTCTGCCCATATTCCAGCACCACGACATGGTCGGAAATCTCCATGACCACCGACATGTCGTGCTCGATCAGCAGGATCGAAGCGCCCTCGTCACGGATCTGATGCAGGAGCGTGTTTAGAGCCGCCGATTCGCGCGGGTTGAGGCCGGCCGCCGGCTCGTCGAGGCACAGCAGTTCCGGATTGGTGCACATCGCACGAGCGATTTCCAGCCGCCGCTGGGCGCCATAGGGAAGATCGCCGGCGGGATCGTCGGCGCGATCGGTCAGATCGGCCTTGTCGAGCCAGTACTTCGCCTTTTCGATCGAGGCATCGACGGCCCTGCTATAGGCCGGCAGGCCGAGAAGCCCCAGGATCGTGTAGCCCGATGCCTTCATCAAAGCATTGTGCTGCGCGACCAGCAGGTTTTCGAGTACCGTGAGGCCCGAGAACAGGCGGATGTTCTGGAACGTGCGGGCGACGCCGGCCAGTTTGGGGATCTCGAAGTCGCGCAGGCGTTCCAGCAGGTATTCCTTGCCGTCCCTGCGCTGCAGGGTGAGCATGCCCATGGTCGGTTTGTAGAAGCCGGTGATGCAGTTGAACACCGTCGTCTTGCCGGCGCCGTTCGGGCCGATCAGCGCGGTGATCTCGCCGCGCCGCACTTCCAGCGACAGATCGTTGATGGCCATCAGGCCGCCGAACTTCATCGACAGATGCTCGACCTTGAGGATCGTATCGCCAGCAATGCCACTCGTCATAGTCGTCGTTCCGGGAGCCATCAGCCGTGGCCCTCCTTGGTAAAGCTTCCTGAAACCGCCCGGCGCTCCTTGAGGAAGGCCGTCGGTTCTCGCGATCCGACGAAGCCGCGCGGCTTGAACAGCATGACGATGATCATCGCCAGACCGAAAAGCAGCATGCGGTAGAGTTCAGGGGTGAAGTCCGGTCCAAACACGGCCTTGAGGAAGGACATTTCGCGCAGCACTTCGGTACCGCCCACCATCACCACCGCGGCGATGGCAATGCCGGTCAGCGAGCCCATGCCGCCGAGAACGACGATTGCCAGGATCACGGCCGATTCCAGGAAGACGAAGCTTTCCGGCGACACGAAGCCCTGGCGGGTGGCGAAGAAGGAGCCAGCCACCCCTCCGAACATCGCGCCGGTCGCAAAGGCGGTCAGCTTGGTGGTGACGGTATTGATGCCGAGCGAACGGCAGGCGATCTCGTCCTCGCGCAACGCTTCCCAGGCCCGGCCGATCGGCATGCGCCGAAGCCGGATGGTGACGTAGGCGGTGAGCATGCAGAGCGCCAGGATGATGTAGAACAGGAATATCTTGTAATAGACCGAGGAAGCCGACAGGCCCCAGGCCTTGACGAAACTGTTCGCGCTGCCGGTATCGAAGGACCAGATGCCGAAGAACGAAGCCTTGGCGATACCCGAAATCCCGAATGTTCCCTTGGTCACGTCGGTCCAGTTGATCAGCACAAGGCGGATGATTTCACCGAAGGCGAGCGTCACGATGGCGAGATAGTCGCCCCTCAGCCTCAGAACCGGAAAGCCGAGAATGATCCCCCAGAGTGCTGCAAGAATGCCCGACATCGGCAAGAGCAGCCAGAAGGACAGGCCGAAATAGGAGGACAGCAGCGCATAGGAATAGGCGCCGACCGCATAGAAGGCGACATAACCGAGGTCGAGCAGTCCGGCGAGGCCGACGACGATGTTCAGGCCCCAGGCGAGCATTACGTAGATGAGGATCTGGATGCCGAAATTGTCGACATATTTCAGCGAGCCCTGCTTGCCGACGATCAGCAGCGACAGGAAGGGATAGACCAGCAGGAAAACCAGCGCGATTTTGAGGAAATGCCTGTGGAAGAAGCTCTTGTTCTCGGAAATCTCGAGAACTCCACTCTTTGCCTTGGCGAGCTTGCGACGGTCGACATGCGGCTTGATGAAGCCGACCGTCAGGAAGCGGCCGACCGCAGCAACAGCCACGAAGATCGCCAGCAGACCCCAGCGGGTGCGCCAGACGAGCGCGTTGTTGATGTCCTGATAGGTCTCGATGCCGACAAACAGCAGGAACATGAAAAAGGCGATGACGCCGGCAAACAGTCCTTCCCGTACCGCCTTGGCAAGCACGTTCGGGTGACCGGTTTCGGTGGAAGCTGTCATGTTACACCTTCTCCACTTCCGGCCGGCCGAGAATGCCGGTCGGCTTGAAGATCAGCACGAAAGCGAGGATCGCAAACGTGGCGACGTCCTTGTAGGCGATGGAGAAATAGGCCGACCACAGCGACTCGATGAGACCGATCAGAAGCCCGCCGAGAACGGCACCCGGCAATGACCCGATACCGCCGAGAACCGCTGCGGTGAACGCCTTGACGCCTGGGATGAAGCCGTCGTTGAACGAGGCGACGCCATAATACATCAGATACATGCCACCGGCGACCGCCGCGAGCGCTGCACCCATGATGAAGGTGATCGAGATCGTCCGGTCGACATCGACGCCGAGCAGTGCCGCCATCTTGCGGTCCTGCTCGGTCGCCCGCTGGGCGCGGCCGAGCGGCGTCTTGTTGACGATGTACCAGAAGGCGAACAGCAGCACCGCCGTGATGATGACGATGAGCACCTGCTTCAGCGAGATGGTGATGCCGCCGATATGGAAGACGTCGGTCACCATCGGCGGGATCGGCTTGTTGCGCGGGCCCTGCGTCACCTGGATGAAGTTGGACAGCACGATCGACATGCCGATCGCGGTGATCAGCGGCGCAAGCCGGAATGAACCGCGCAACGGCCGGTAAGCGACCCGCTCGATCGTCCAGTTCCACAACCCCGTCATCAGCATGCCGACGAGCAACATCAGCAGCAGAAGCAACGCCACCGGAATGCCGGCGAAGAAGGAGGTTGCGATCAGGAAGACGATGAGAGCGGCAAAGCCGCCGAGCATGAAAATATCGCCATGGGCGAAGTTGATCATGCCGATGATGCCATAAACCATCGTATAGCCGATTGCGACAAGGCCATAGATGGATCCAAGAGTCAGCCCGTTGATGAGCTGCTGGATAAAATACTCCATATATTTTCCCCTGGATGCGATCCCGGAAGGGTCACATCTCGTTTATTTGCCCCTTGCGGGTTCTTACGTTCTTTGGCGCATTCCATAACGTTTTCGTAAGGAATGGGAAGACAAAAAGCCGCGAGACCGACAAAATCGCAGCACTTCTCAACAATCTGGCAACACAAAGATCAGAAATTCCAAAAAACCGGCAGCTTCTGTCGAAAAATTAGCCAAGGCGCCCGGTTTTCGAAATTAAAGATCGTCCCGCGGTTAACGTTAAATTCAGATTCGACCCTCGCCCTGCAGGCTCGGCGCTCAGTCCACGAAGCCGCGGGTCAGTGCATGCTCGCGGCCCATCTCCATCAGCTCCTCGAAAACCGATCCGGCAAGCGAGCGCGGCACGATGATCTCGAACGTGTCGGCACCGGTGCGCGCGACATTTACCTCAGCGTGGCAGCACAATATCGCGGCGGAATGCCCCTCCTCGAACACCTCCGGATGCAGATCGATCGCCACGCATTTGGCCAGTATCTTTCGCACGCTCGGGCCGGAGATTTCCATCAGGACCCGGCCGTCGCTCTGGTCGACCACGGATGCGCCCGCGATTTCGGACAGCATGCCGGCGACCGTCTCGGCCCCGACCGTCCGCGACACGGCAAGCCATTCGGAGGGGCCGCAGAAGCGCGGCGCCACATCCGGAGCATTCCACAGGGCCTCGGCGACGGCGGCCTCCTGGCCTGCATGGGCGAGAACGGTGAAGATTACCGGCCGGCGAATGACCGAGAGGTGGTTCGGATTGGGATCCGTCTCGAAGCCGGAAATATGATCCTCGAGGACATGCCGGTGGAGAAGGTTGATCGACATCGGTGGCCCTCAGAGATGCAGTTTGCTGTTTTCGGGATCGACGAAGACCGGCGGACAGACTTGCGCGAGCACCTCCGAGCCGCGCAACCCGTCCCAGACCATGATCCGTTCGCCGATCCGCTCGCGCCCGGATTTCAGCATGGCGAGCGCGATGAAATGCCCGAGCGTTGGCGAAAAACAAGCCGAAGAAACAAAGCCCTGGTCGTTGGCGAGGGAGGGCTTTGCACCATCCTTCAGGAGATGCGCACCGGCCTTGATATCCTTGTCTGCCTCGATCGGCTTCAATCCGACGAGCTGCAGCCGGTCGGCGGCCGTCAATCCGAATCGGGTCGAGAGCCGCTTGCCGATGAAATCCGGCTTCTGCATCGCCATCATCCGGCCGAGCCCGACATCGTCCGCGGTAGTGCGGCCGTCGAGTTCGCTGTGGGTGACATGCCCCTTCTCGACGCGCAGCACGTTGAGCGCCTCGACGCCATAGGCGCAGATGCCCTCCTCGCGGCCCGCGTTCATGATCGCGTCGGCGACGGCCTCGCCGTAACCGGCCGGAACCGCGAGCTCGTAGGCGAGTTCGCCCGAGAAGGAAATGCGGAACAGCCGCGCCTTCAGCCCGTCGCGCAGCATCACCTCCCTGGCGGCGAGGAAGGGTAAGGCAGCATCGGAAATATCGTCCTGCACGACGCGGCTCATGATGATTCGCGCCTTCGGACCGGCGAGGGACATCTGCGCCCATTGATCCGTCGAGGAGACGAAGCGCACGTCGAGCTCCGGCCAGAAGGTCTGCGCCGAGAATTCCAGATGCGCGAGTACGTCCGCGGCAAAAGCCGTCGTCGTGGTCATGACATAGTGGTTTTCGGAAAGCCTGCTCACCGTTCCGTCGTCGAAGACGATACCGTCCTCGCGCAGCATCAGCCCGTAACGCGCTCTTCCGACCGGCAGCTTGAGAAAGCCGTTCGAATAGATGCGGTCGAGGAATTCCGCCGCACCTGCGCCAAATATCTCGATCTTGCCGAGCGTGGAGACGTCGCAGAGCCCCGCATTGGCGCGGACGCTGAGAACCTCGCGGTCGACGCTTTCCCGCCAGGTCTTTTCACCCTCTCGGGGGAACCAGGCGGAACGGTACCAGAGACCTGCGTCCACGAAGGTTGCGCCGTTCTTTCTCGCCCAGTTATGCAGCGGTGAGATGCGCACCGGCGCCGCATGTTCCGCCCGCGCAGTACCGGCGAGAGCGCCGAACGAGACCGGTGTGTAGAACGGCCGGAATGTGGTGGTGCCGATCTCGGCAGGCGACACCCCGCGCATGCCGGCGACGATGCCGGCCGCGTTGACGTTGCCGAGCTTGCCCTGGTCGGTCGCCATGCCGGCGGTCGTGTAACGCTTGGTGTGTTCGATATGGCGAAAACCTTCCCGCTGGGCGAGGCCGAGATCGCCGACATGCACGTCGTTCTGGAAATCGACGAAAGCCTTGTCCCGGGCACCCGGCACGTACCAGAGAGGCGCGAAGGACGGATCGTATTCGCCCTCGACCTCGGGCGCTTCAAGCGCGCCCACCAGCCTGCCCAACGCGTCGAGTGCTGCATGCGCCTTGGCCGAACCATCCTTCAGACAATCCCCGATCGACGCATGGCCGGCAGCCGAACCCGCAGCCAAGAAAGCGCCGCCGACGTCAGGCGGCAGAAATGCCTGCTTCTCGTCCGACCACACCGGCTTGGCGCCGCGCTGGCACATCAGATGCACGATCGGCGACCAGCCGCCCGACATCGCCAACGCATCGCAGCCAATCACCTCCTCGAAGCCGGAACGCTCGGCAATCAGCCCCTCGATTCGGTGGCGCCCCTTGGTAGCGATGACCGAGCCGTTGCGGATGACCCTCACGCTTTCCGGCACCGGATCGGCCGATTGCGGCCGCGCATCGATGATGGCGGTGACGTCGACGCCCTGCGCTAAGAGATCGGCCGCGGTGCGGTACCCGGAGCCGCCATTGGTGAAGACGGCGACCTTGCCGCCGACAGCGACGCCGTAGCGGTTGAGATAGGTGCGGGCAGCCCCTGCCGTCACCACGCCCGGCTTGTCGTTACCGCCGAAGACGAGCGGCCGTTCCTCCGCTCCAGTGGCGAGGATCGCCTGCTTGGCGACGACGCGCCACAGCCGCTCCATCGGCAGGTCCGGCGATGGCGAGGCCACGTGTTTCTGCACCCGCTCGACGGCACCGAACACCATGTCGTCATACCAGCCGAACACGGTCGTACGCGGCATCAGAGTGACATTCGGCAGCGACGCCAGTTCCGCGACGATATCAGCCGCGAATTCCGCAGCCGGCCGACCGCCGATTGCGGAGCTTTCCGACAGCAGCGAACCGCCCAGCCGAAACCCCTCGTCCGCCAGAATGACCCGCGCCCCTGCCCTGCCCGCCGCAAGCGCCGCCATCAGACCGGTCGGCCCTGCGCCGATCACCAGCAAGTCGCAATGCGCCCAGGATTTTTCGTAGCGGTCGGGATCCGCCAGCATCGCGGCCTTGCCAAGCCCCGCGGCTCGGCGGATCAGCGGCTCGTAGAGTTTTTCCCAGAGCACGCCCGGCCACATGAAGGTCTTGTAGTAGAAACCTGCACCGAGGAACGGCGACAAGAGATCATTCACGGCGCCAAAATCGTGTTTCAGCGATGGCCAGCGGTTCTGACTTGCAGCGGCAAGACCATTGTAGAGCTCGACCGTCGTCGCACGGGCGTTTGGCTCGGCCCGCGCGCCGGACCCGATCGTCATCAGCGCGTTGGGCTCGGCGGAGCCTGCCGTCACCACGCCGCGCGGGCGATGGTACTTGAAGCTGCGGGCGATCAGCATCTGATCGTTGGCAAGCAGCGCCGAGGCGAGCGTATCGCCCTCGAACCCCTTGTAGGTCTGGCCGTCGAAGGTGAAGCTGAGCGACTGGCCGCGATTGATCGCGCCGCCGGACCCGAGACGATAGGAGGTCATTCGGCAGCTCCCGCCCACTTGAATTCCGAAACGTCGGTCACGCCGAAAACCTCATGGGTGAGGTTGTCGCGCTCGACCACCAGAAAACGGCGGCAGCCGGCGATATGGTGCCAATATTCCTGGTATCGGCCCTTCGGATTGTCCCTCACATAGACATAAGCGTGCCAGGCCTCGTCCTTGGCGGTCGGTGAAGGGCGTTTCGGCGCGGCGGCCCCGCGGATCGAAAACTCTTCCTTGGGTCTGGTGCCGCAATGCGGACAGGTGATCAGGCTTGCCATGGGGGATCTTGCTCAGTGGAGGTTCGGCTGAGGGCCGCGGCCCGCTTCGTCGATCGTGTAGCCGCGCTCGAACCGGTCGAGCCGCATGAAGCGGGTGACGTGATGCGTCTCGTTTTTGGCGATCAGGTGGGCGAAACAGAAACCGGAGGCCGGCGTCGCCTTGAAGCCGCCGTAACACCAGCCGCAATTCAGATAGAGATTGTCGATCGGCGTACGGTCGATGATCGGCGATCCGTCCATCGACATGTCCATGACGCCGCCCCAGCTTCTGAGCACCTTGGCGCGCGACAGGCCGGGGATCAGCGACACCCCCTCCTCCATCGTGTGCTCGACGGTCGCCAGATTGCCACGCTGCGCATAGGAGGAATAGAAGTCGATCTCGGCCCCGAACACCAATCCGCCCTTGTCCGACTGCGATATGTAGAAATGGCCGGCGCCATAGGTGATCACATGGTCGACCACCGGCTTCAGCCCTTCCGAAACGAAGGCCTGCAGTACATGCGATTCGATCGGTAGCTCAAGATCGGCCATCCGCCCGACTGTGGTGGTATTACCGGCAGCCGCGAGCGCCAGTTTGTTGCAGCCGATGAAACCCCTGGTCGTCTCGACGCCGGTGACGAGACCGTTTTCGCGGCGGATACCGGTTACCTCGCAATGCTGGATCAGATCGACGCCGCGGGCGTCCGCCCCACGGCCGTAACCCCAGGCGACCGCATCATGCCGCACCGTACCGGCGCGCTTCTGGTAGAGCGCACCCATGATCGGGAAACGGGCGTGGTCGAAATTGAGATAGGGCGCTTTTCTGCGCACCTGCTCGCGGTCGAGCAGTTCGGCGTCGACGCCGTGGATGCGCATGCCGTTGCCCTTGCGGGCATAGGCGTCCCGCTGGCCGTCGGAATGGAAGAGGTTGAGCATGCCGCGCTGCGAGACCATGGCATTGTAGTTGAAATCCCGCTCCAGCCCTTCCCAGAGCTTCAGCGAGAACTCGTAGAACGGGTTGTTGCCTTCGAGCAGGTAGTTGGAGCGGATGATCGTCGTGTTGCGCCCGACGTTGCCGGAGCCGAGATAGCCCTTTTCGAGCACCGCGACATTGGTAATGCCGAACTCCTTGGCGAGGTAATAGGCAGTTGCCAGCCCGTGCCCGCCGCCGCCGACAATGATCACGTCATAATGCGGTTTCGGCTGCGGTTCGCGCCAGGCCGGCTTCCACATCCGATTGCCGGACAGCGCTTCCTTGAAGATCGAATAGGCCGAATAACGCATGCTTTTCCCTGTCTCTCGCCGCGCTCACATTCGCATATGCGAGAGAAAGGACAAGCGCAATCAGGACATCCAGAAGCCTGCATGCGGCGAAACGCCCATCCGTTGCTTCAAAGGCACGCAGTGTTGAAGCGGGTACGTTTCAGCAGGCCCCTGTCAGGCTTTTCAAAGGCTTGGCCGCCTCCGCCTCCCCGTCTCTGCGATAGGCCTTAGACTCCCGGGCGACCGAATGGAGACAGCCATGGCCGACACGACCGCGAACCTGAACATGCCTTTCATCCTGCCCTCGCAGGCCCAGAAACACGTGACGCACAACGAGTCGCTGCTGCGGCTCGACGCGCTGGTGCATCTGACGATCACCGAGGAACTCGAGAACCCGCCCGGCGCACCCGCCGAGGGCGCCTGTTATCTGGTCGCGACCGCGCCGACCGGCGCCTGGGCCGGCAAGACGGGACACATTGCCTCCTGGCAGGATGGCTATTGGGCATTTACAGAGCCACGTGTCGGCTGGCGCGCCTGGTTTGCCGCTTCCGAAAGGCTGAAAGTATTTTCCGGCACGCTCTGGCAGGACATCCCTCTGCCCGCGACCGGCCGCCTCGACGAACTCGGCATCAATGCGACGCCCGACAGCACCAACCGGCTTGTCCTCGCCTCGCCGGCAAGCCTGTTCAACCACGCCGGCAACGGTCACCAGATCAAGGTCAACAAGGCCACCTCGACCGACACGGCCTCGCTGCTCTTCCAGTCGAACTGGACGGGTTATGCGGAAATGGGCCTGGCCGGCGACACCGAGTTCTCCGTCAAGGTCAGCGACGGGACGACATGGAAGACCGGGCTGTCGATCTCGCCCGGCGGCCGTGTTTCGCAACCGAACCAGCCGGCCGCCCGCGCTTACCGCACCGGCACCAGTTTCACTCCGACCACCGGCCAGCAGAGTGGCTTTACGACCCTCGCCCTCGCACACGGCGGCCTTTCGCTGGGCACCGCGGCTGCCGGCGGCGGCAACCGGGTCGTCGTGCCAGCTGACGGCCTGTACCTCGTCGCCCTCAATGTCGCGGTCCTGTCGTCGTCGGGCCATGCGACCAGCCTGATGCAGAATGCAACGCAGCCGCTTATTCTGTTGAACGGCATCGCCGGTGGAGCACAAATGCAGTCCGCAACGGGAATCTTTTCCTTTTCCGCCGGAGATTACCTGACACTCGGGCATGCAGGAACCGCACAACTGGAATTGGGCGCCGGAAAAACAGAGCTATCCTTGGCAATGCTGTCATAACAGCAAATTCTAAAGTTCTTTTCATTCTTAACGCCAGGTTAACTTGGCTGATGACTCATCTCGGGAGGTGTTCTATTAAAGGCCACCGCTGCCTTCGAGGCTCGGGGGTAGAGCACGGGTGGCTGGTTTTGAGTGTTCCTGATCTGCATGACGACGCCGCCGACAGGTCGAGCGCCAGGCGGCGTGGCGAGCCGCCGCCAACTCGCATTTGGCAATCCATCGCACCACCTAAATCCTGCCCTGGATCCACCCGCCTTGCATCCAGCGGCAGCCGTCGGGTGCAACTCGCGGCAAAGCGCGCAATCGACATCGGCGTCTCGCTTTCGGCACTGGTCCTGCTCCTGCCGCTGATGCTGGTCGTCGCGCTGGCGATCCGCATCGACAGCGACGGCCCGGTGCTTTTCACACAGACGCGCTGGGGCAAGGACGGCTGCAGGTTCCGGGTCTACAAGTTCCGCTCCATGCGCACCGACCTCGGCGACGCGAAGGGGATTGCCCAGACAGTGCGCGACGATCCGCGCATCACCCGTGTCGGCGCTCTCATCCGCAAGGCCAATATCGACGAACTGCCCCAGCTTCTGAACGTCCTGAAAGGCGACATGTCGCTGGTCGGACCGCGTTGTCACGCGATCGACATGCTCGCTGCCGGCATTCCTTACGAGAACCTGGTTGCAGATTATCATCGCCGTCATTCGATGCGACCCGGCATGACCGGCCTGGCACAGATGCGCGGTCTTCGCGGACCGACGGATCGCCCCGGCAAGGCGCGCGCCCGTATCGCATGCGACCTCTATTACATCGACAATTTCTCTATTTTGCTCGACCTGCGTATCATGTTCGGCACGCTGCTCGCCGAATTTCGTGGCGGCGAAGGCTTCTGATCGCCGCCTTCGCCGAGGCTGCCCAACCATCGAAACACCGCCTTTTCAGCGGCCGGGAAGCCTTTTTCGTCCTGCCTTGGGACACGCAATGCGATTGTTGCCACAGTGGGAACAAATGCTGCGGCCTGTTTAGTCAAATATTAAAACTGGGCGGCTAGGCTCACCGACGTGGTCTTGCGTTGTGTAGAGAGTCCAATGACCGAAATGATACGTCCCCGAGTAAAATATGTCATCGGCCCCGATGGCAGCCCCTTGACGATCGCCGATCTTCCGCCGGCCAATACGCGCCGCTGGGTCATCCGGCGAAAGGCAGAGGTGGTAGCCGCGGTTCGCGGCGGCCTGTTGAGCTTGGAAGAAGCATGCGAGCGTTACACGCTCACCGTCGAGGAATTCCTGTCCTGGCAGTCCTCCATCAACGATCATGGCCTCGCCGGCCTGCGCACCACGCGCATTCAGCAATATCGTCACTGACGCGGAATTCGTGGGCGCCAAGCCCGCACCGGAAAACAAAAGGTGCCGCTGCAACGGATGCAACGGCACCTTTCGGTTTCTAAAATTCGGTCAGCTCTGCCCCGATCCGATCCGGGACAGTGACGGCAGCAGTCCGGCGATGATGGCCGAGGCGGCGTAGAACCAGAGGCCAGGCTGCGAGACCGCAACAGCCAGGCCGCTGCTCTTCGCGGCGAAGACGACGATCGCCACCAGCATCACGTCCATCATCGACCATTTCGAAAGATGCGGCATCGCGCGGCGGAAAAATCCCGCCTCCGCCGCCCGTCCGGAAAGCTGCACCGCCAGCCCAGCCAGCTTGCCAATCGGGAAAACGATCGAAAACAGCCCAACCACCATCGACAGTGCCACATCTCCCTCCCGGAACAGCGCCGCGACGAGTTCCAGCAGAGACGGAGTCTCGGTGAAGAAATAGAGCCGCTCGAAACGGATGATCGGCAGGAAGAGCCCGAGCGCCAGGAAGATTGTGGCCAGCGCGAGAAGAAGCGGCCGCAGCCAATTCATCGCTTTCTCCGTTGACGATGTGTCACCCTTGGGAGGCCGTTTAAGCTATTTCCCTCCGGCCATCCCCGTATTACACCATCGGCGAACGGACAAAAGCGGGACAATCATGAATATCACCGATGAAGAGACGCGGTCGGGCGGGCGCTACGTAGCCGAGGTCGAAGGTCATTATGCGGAAATGACCTATTCGCGCGCCTCCCCGGAACTTATCATCGTCGATCATACCGGAGTTCCCGACGAGCTTCGCGGCAAAGGGGTCGGCCAGGCGCTGGCATTGCATGCGGTGGAAGAAGCCCGCAAGGGCGGCTGGAAGATCATCCCGCTCTGCCCATTCTTCAAGGCCCAGACGGAACGCCATCCCGACTGGCAGGATATTCTTCGTTAACGCGGGATGCGGAGCCCGAATCACAAACGTTAACGGAAGACTAAAAACGGAAATGGGGCCCGGCACCGCGGCACCGCCCCAGATTATGACATTCCGTCGTTGATGCCGCCCGGCTTTTGTTAAGCGCGGGCGCGCATTCCGCCATCGCGCTCTTCGAGCGCCGAAGCCTTGGCAAATTCTGCTTCCGCTTCCTCAAGCGCCAGTTCGGCACTTTCCTCCTGGACCTTCAGCTCGCGAATCGAGACCTGAAGGTTGTCCGCGCGCTGGCGGGCCGCCTTTGCGAAGGTCGGATAAGCGAAGTGATTCCGGTCGGTAATCCCGGATTTCTTCTCTTCCAGAGTGATCTGATGCTCGAGCTCTTTAGACATTCTCTCGAATTCGGCCATCATCATCTGCAATTGCTGCAGTTGACGACGCTTTTCGGTGACCTGAAAACTTTTCAGGCGAACCAGGCTGTCACGCGACTTCATACGCAATACTCCGTGGATAGCGAGACCCAGGCCCGTGTATCCGGATTGGTACACTCCGGATCAAAAAATTCCCGCGACGTTAATAAATTAAGCTTCGCGTTAACCTTTCGTTTACGGGCATCATTAATGATAAACCGGATCGTTTAAGGGTCGGTAAATGCCAGGGCCTAAATTGGCCGCGACAATGTATGAGTCGAATGAATCACTTAGCGGAATTTCCTCATCCGCTGATTCAGTCTTGGTGATGACCAATCTTAAAGGGAAATCAGGTTGCTACTAATTTTGCTTAACGAAATCATGAACCTTGCCAGGTTGAATCATAATTTGTTAACCATTTAGTGGCAGCTTCCAAATCAGGCTCAGTCTGGATCCGTATCGAGTAAGGGGGCAAAGATACCTTACACGGCGGTAAAGGGGAAAAATATGCGGGTTCTACTCATCGAAGATGACAGCGCGACTGCCCAGAGCATCGAGCTGATGCTGAAATCGGAAAGCTTTAACGTCTATACGACCGACCTCGGTGAGGAAGGTGTCGATCTCGGCAAGCTTTACGACTATGATATCATTCTCCTCGACCTCAACCTGCCCGACATGTCGGGCTACGAAGTGCTTCGCACTCTGAGGCTTTCGAAGGTCAAAACACCGATCCTCATCCTGTCCGGCATGGCCGGCATCGAAGACAAGGTCCGTGGTCTCGGTTTCGGTGCCGATGACTATATGACCAAGCCCTTCCATAAGGATGAACTGGTCGCTCGCATCCACGCGATCGTCCGCCGTTCCAAGGGTCATGCACAGTCGATCATCATCACCGGCGAACTGATCGTCAATCTCGACGCCAAGACCGTCGAAGTCGGCGGCCAGCGCGTTCACCTGACGGGCAAGGAATACCAGATGCTGGAGCTCCTTTCGCTCCGCAAGGGTACCACGCTCACCAAGGAAATGTTCCTGAACCACCTTTACGGCGGCATGGACGAGCCGGAACTGAAGATCATCGACGTTTTCATCTGCAAGCTGCGCAAGAAGCTTGCCAATGCCGCCGGCGGCGCAAATTACATCGAAACCGTCTGGGGCCGCGGCTACGTGCTGCGCGAACCTGAGGCGGAATACGCCGAAACCGCCTGAGCTGCCTTGAAGATCCCCTTTCGAAACGTCCGCCTGGCTTGCCCGGCGGACGTTTTGTTTTGAACCTGCTTGCGGACTTCAAACGAAAAGCGGCGGCCATGCGGGCTGCCCTGGGTCGAACGGATGTATCGGCTTGTGGATCAGGCCGCCTGTGCCAGGGCCGAGAAGACCGATGTCAGGATCTTGCGATCGAAAGGCTTCAGCAGGAAATCGTCCGCACCGGCGCGCTTGCCGGCCATCATCTTCTTCAGGTCCGCCTCGATGACGCAATAGAAGATGCGGATGCTCTTGCCGTTCGGCATCGCCCGGATGGTGCCGATGAGTTCGAGCGCGCCCTCCAGGCCAGCGTCGACGATCAGGAAATTGGGAAGCTCGGCATTGCAGCGCGTCACCGCCGCGCGCGCGGTGTCGGCCTCGACGACGAGAAAGCCCAGTTCCGACAGGATCCGCTTGCCGACCGTCCGTACGATGTCCGATCCGTCGGCGATCATTAAACGCTGCATCGTGTCCCCCTGACGCTGAACCCGCTCTGGTTCCAAGCGTCTATCATTAGGAGGATGGCACTAATGAATGGTTACCCTAGGGCAGGAATCAACCGGAGATCGTCTCAGGCAGCCACAGTTTCGGCGATGAAGACGATCTTGTCTTCCGAAACCACGTGCCTCAGCTCCATGCCGGACTCTTCCGCGAGCAGTACCGTGTAATAGGGCTGGATCGAATGGGCATCGATCGGCTCTTCAAGCGTGCCGCTGGCGATTTCGACGAACTTGGCCGGCACGCGCATCATCCGTCCCTTGATGGTGAGGATGAATTTCGCGTCGTATTCCGGATTTTCCAGCGTCACGTCCATCGAACCGCCGCGAGGAATGCCCGCATAGGCGACGAGGAAGAGGTTGAGGAGCAGCTTGACCCGGTTCTTGGCGATGATAGCCCGCGGGCCGTTCCAGGTGACCTCGGTCTTCTTCTCGGCGATCGCGAAATCCTTGGCAGCCTTTTCGGCCTCGCCGGTGTCGATCGAGGCGCCGACCGAGCCGGAAGCACCGAATGCGAGGCGGGCAAACTTGAGGCGCACAGAGGCGTTGAGGGCCGAGGTGCGGATGAGGTCGAGCGCGTCGCCGTCGGCGGCACCTTCGTCGAGAAGCTCAAGGCCGTTGTTGATCGCGCCGACCGGGGAGATCACGTCATGGCAGACACGGCTGCACAGAAGTGCCGCGAGATCTGGCCCGGCAAGGGTAAGATTCGGATTCTTCGGCATGTAGGTCTCCTGTTTGGGAAATGCTCCCCCCGCGTTTGCCTTGCCATCTGAAGGTTGCGCGGGGATGAAGCAATGTTCCTGGTCATAATGACACCATATTTGGTAAACCGATTGTTAAGATCATGGCCTCAAAATGGCTGGGCCTTAAGCATGATGCAAAAGGCATGCCCCTGGATGATACAATCATGGATCTGACAATGCGCATCCACACCCCTTCGGCCCTCGCACGTTTCGCAGCGACGGTGTTTGCCGTGATCGCGATCTTCGCAGGCCCGGCATCAGCCCAGCAGGGCGCCAACCAATATTCTGCCCAGGAAATCGTCGATGCCGGCCACGGCTTCTTCGGCTCCACCAGCGGCGGGCTTGCCAAGGTCGTCGAGAAGGCCTTTTCGCAATACGGCCTGCCGAACGGCTATATCCTCGGCCAGGAAGGGTCGGGCGCCTTCATCGCCGGTCTGACCTATGGCGAAGGTGAACTCTACACCAAGAACGCCGGCCAGCACCCAGTGTTCTGGCAAGGGCCTTCGCTCGGCATCGATTACGGCGGCCAAGGCACACGAGCGATGATGCTCGTCTACGACCTTCCCTCGGTCAACAGCCTTTATGCGCGCTTCGGCGGCGTGTCCGGCTCCGCCTTTGTGGTCGCCGGCGTCGGCATGACGGTGCTGCGCAACAACAATGTGATCCTGGTACCGATTCGCACCGGCCTCGGCGCTCGCCTCGGCATCAACGTCGGTTATCTGAAGCTCACCCAGTCGCCGACCTGGAACCCTTTCTGAAATTTGCCATTATCCTCCCCGGACACCGGAGAGGATTTGATGTTTTTCACCGCAGCGACCCATAATCCCGCCTTCTGCCTGAAGGGCGCTTGCCGGTTGAATACGGCCATGCTTAAACAGCCTGCGCATTTCCATCCAGACCGCGAAACGGCCGCATCGTGATTCAGTTTGCTCTTCTGTTCGGCTTGGGTTTCCTGAGCGCCGCACTTGCAGTGATGCTGATTGCCCCGGCGGTCCATAATCGCATCGTGCGCTACACCGAAAACCGTATCAAGGCGACGCTGCCGATCAGCCCGCAGGAAGTCCGCGCCCAGCGAGATATGGCCCGCGCCGTCTATGCGGCAGAGAACGCGCGCACCAAGCAGGAACTCGTCCAGGAAAGAGACAAGGCGGTCGCGCTGCAGATCAGGAGCGAAAGCCTTGCTGAGGAAACCAGGCAGCTGCTGTCCGAAATCACCGACCTGCGCACCCAGATCGACACCATGGATGTCGAGGCCGCCGACGCCCGCTCGCGCCTGCGTCAGGAGGACAGCTATATCCAGCAGTTGAAGGCTGCGCTCGAAACCGCCGAGCAAACCGTCGCCGCCAAGGACCAGGAGATCGAAAAGCTGCAGCAGCGCCAGCTTTTGATGATAGCCGACGCCGACAACTTCCGGATCGACCTTTCCACCCGCGACACCGAGGTGGAGAACCTGAAATTCCGGATCACCGCCTTGCGCGACGAACGGGACACGTTGCGCAACGACGTTCGGCTGCAGACCTCCCGCGCCAAGGACGCCGAGGCTCGGCTCGCCCAGGAAGAGCATCGCGTCCAGCGACTTGAGGACAAGCTTGCCAAGGAAATTGCCGACCGTGCCGACAGGGAGACGACGCTGGAGCGCCGGCTTGCAGAAATCGGTCGGTTGCGGGACAAGCTGAAAGGCGCCAATGCCGAAGCGCGGGATTCCAGTCGCGCCCTTCGCGATTCGGCCGTCGTCCGCCCGGTGATAAAGGCGGGGCCGAAAAAGAAGATTACTCCGGAGGACATCAACCTGCGTGAAATTCCGCATGCTCCGCCTCCGCGACAAGCCCGGATTTCCGGACAACCCGACGTCGATCCCGTCGTGGCCAGAATGGCTGAGGATGCCCGCAGTAGAGCAATGGCGCTCTCCGAGCGCCTGCAGAACGACAGCGGCAGCGACGAAGCGATTCGCCAGGAGCTCGCCGCGATCGCCGCCAGCATGGTGGCGATGACGGCGGCGTCCGAAGGTTCGTCCTCACCGATCCACAAGATCCTCTCCGGCAAATCCGGAAACGGCAACCGGGAAAGTCTGGCGGCGAAGTCGAAGAAGACGCTCGCTACCACCCAGGACGCGAATACCTGAGACTTCTATAACCTGCCCTGAGCCATGGCGA
This sequence comes from Neorhizobium sp. BETTINA12A, assembly GCF_023006485.1. Lineage (NCBI taxonomy): Bacteria > Pseudomonadati > Pseudomonadota > Alphaproteobacteria > Hyphomicrobiales > Rhizobiaceae > Neorhizobium > Neorhizobium sp. BETTINA12A. The sequence continues at coordinate 1,795 of NZ_JALBGW010000057.1, read as the reverse complement.
TCTCGTAGAGCGCGATCCCCGTCGCCGTCGCTGCATTGAGGCTGTCGAGACCTGGCGCCTGAGCGATGCGCGCCGATCGGATGCGGGCAAGCACCTCTGCCGGCAGCCCCTCGCCCTCCGTGCCGGTGATCAGCACCATCCGGTCCGACGCCGGCACCTCGCGGATCTCCACGAAGCCCGTCGGAGAAAGCCCCCAAACGGCAAAACCGTTCTCCATCAGCACTGCCAGGATATCGGACATCGTGCCGTGCCGCGTATAAGGCACCGAAAGCACCGACCCCACCGAGACGCGCAGCGCCTTGCGGTAGAGCGGATCGCAGCAACTCTCATCGAGCAGCACCGCATCGGCGCCGAAAGCTGCAGCATTGCGAAAGATCGAGCCGATATTGTCGTGATTGGAGATGCCGAAGGCGGCGACTACCAATGCCTTCTCCGGCAGCCTCGCAATCAGTTCGGAAGCGCTCCTCTCCTGCCGGCGGCGGCCAAGCGCCAGCACCCCGCGATGGAGGTGAAAACCGGCGATCTGATCGAGCACGGCAGTGGACGCCACATAGACCGGAATATCTGCCGGAAAACCTTCAAGGATCTCGGAAAGCCCCGCAACCCGGTTTTCAAGCAGCAGGATCTTCTCGGTCAGAAAATCGCCACCCGAACCATGCGCGGCGGCGAGCATCCTGAGCACCACCGTGCCCTCGGCTATGAACCGCCCTTCGCGTCCGGTCAGGTCCCGCTCGCGGATCGACCGGAATTCGGCGATCCGCGGGTCGTCCGCGTCCTCGATACGAACCGGCGCCATTATTGCGGAACGGCCACCGTCACATCGGCAACGATGCGGCCGGCGGCGATATCGTAGATGAAAATCTTCTGGTCGCCGGTCAGCAGGCCGTAGAACAGGATCTGGCTGCCGGAGAGCGATACGCCCTGCACCACGAAGCCGGCAGGCAGTTCCGCGGTGGCAGCAAGCGGCTGGCCGGCCGGCACCGAGAACCCGCCTGTCGAGGCGATCGTCTCTGGCTTGGCAGGCCGCTGCGCGACCTTGTAGACAATGGCGCCAAGGACCGCCATAAAGCAGACGAACAAGATCCCGCCCGAAACGAGTATCAGAAGCACCATTTTCCGGCGGATTCTCTCCATTGCCGGATCAAGCGGCTCTTCCTTTTCCTCGATCTCGGGTTGGGGCATGGGACGTCCTTGTTCTTGTCGAATGCTATCGGAATGATTGAATGAACGATCCCTTTAAAGAAGCCGAGCGCCCAAGGAAAGTCCTCACCGCCTCCGACGAGGCCGAAGGACGGCTGGACGCCTGGCTGACTTCGGTGCTCGAAGGCGAGTTTTCGCGAAACCGCATCAAGGCCCTGATCGAACAGGGCGCCGTCAGCCTGAACGGCAAACCGGTTCTCGAGCCGAAGAAGAAGATCAATGCCGGCGACACCGTCGAGATCGACCTTCCGGAACCCGAGGACCCTGAGCCCAAGGGCGAGGATATCCCGCTCGAAGTGCTCTACGAGGATGCCGACCTGATCGTCATCGCCAAGCCCGCCGGCCTCGTCGTCCATCCGGGCGCCGGCAACTGGACCGGCACGCTGGTCAATGCGCTGATCCATCATTGCGGCGCAAGCCTCTCCGGTATCGGCGGCGTCAAGCGTCCCGGCATCGTCCACCGGCTCGACAAGGATACGAGCGGCGTGATGGTCGCCGCCAAGAACGATATCGCCCATCGCCACCTCGCAGACCAGTTCGCCGACCATGGCCGCTCGGGTCCCCTGGAGCGCGCCTATCAGGCCGTCGTCTGGGG
>NZ_JALBGW010000056.1:0-27295 GCF_023006485.1 Neorhizobium sp. BETTINA12A | reverse complement strand
CGAGCGACCGCGCCCCCGAACCCTCGCGGCGGCGGGCTGCCAGGAAGGCGCGCAGGTCGGCCGGACGCAGAGTATGGATATCTGAGATTTTCGCCGGACCTGCCAGATGTCCGGTTAGAAACGTCAAGAACTGCCTCGTGTCGCGCTCATAGGCATCCAGCGTGTTCTGCGAAAGCCGGCGCTCGCTCGCCAGGCTCTCCAGCCATTCCTTGCGTTTTTCGGTCAGATCCGGCGCGGCGATAATCAGCAGTTCGTTCAAGATCTGACCCGTTGAATTTCGAGAGGTTGCGCCCCAGATTGCTCTGGACGGCGTTACGAAATCCCTAAACCTGCCTTAGTCCTGGGTAACGATGTCATCGTTCGATCATACGGGGCTGCGATACCAAGCAGGTCCTGCCTGCGGGAGTTTCTATGGCGCGCCGTGATTCTACGACCACTCTTGGACAGTTCGCGGAAACAATCGCCCTCGTTTCACAAGGCAGACCTGGTCACATCGTCGACACGCTGATTGCCGAACGCGGCCAGCGGATCGTTCAGAACCCGCTCTGGCCGGTGATGCGGCCGTTTCTCTATACGCTGCTGCGCTACGGTCGGGCGATCAAATTCGCCAACGACATCTCCACGCTCAATGGCTTCCAGTGCTTCGAATACATGAGCAACCTCCTGAAGCTGGATGTCACGGTCGCCAATGCCGAGCGTATTCCCGAAAAGGGCGGTTTCATCCTGGTCAGCAACCACCCGACCGGCATTGCCGACGGGGTTGCCGTCTTCGACCTCCTGAAGGCGCGGCGTCCGGACATGATGGTTTTCGCCAACCGAGATGCGGTGCGCGTCAATCCGCGTTTTTCCGAGATGATCATTCCCGTTGAATGGCGGGAGGAGCACAAGACCAAGCTCAAGGCTCGCGAGACGCTGGTTCTCACCAACAAGACCGTCGAGGACGGCAAGGTGATGGTGCTGTTTCCTTCGGGGCGCATCGCCTATTGGGCGGAGGGTAAACTGAACGAGCGTCCGTGGAAGACATCCGCCGTCAGCCTCGCGCGCAAATACAATATGCCGATCCTGCCGATCCACATGCGGGCGCGCAATTCCGGCCTGTTCTACTGGTTCGCCAAATGGTCGACCGAGCTGCGCGACATGACGGTGTTCTACGAACTCCTCAACAAGAAGGGCGACCATTTCGATTTCACCGTGGGCCAGATGATCCCGCCGAGCGCGTTGGATGGCGATATGACGGAGGTCACCAAGGCGCTTGAACAGCACACGGTGTTCGAGCTTGCGGCCGATGGCGACGCGACGTTCAAGCCTGCCGAGAAATCGCAGACGGCTTCGGCGGCATGAAGGGCATGCCTCCCGCGGATACAGCTCCACTGGACATAGGCGTTGTGATTGCTCCGCTGGGCAACCCGCTCCCGGGTGATATCGTGGTGCTCGCCGAGACCGCCAGGCAGGAAGGTTATAACCATATCCTGCGGATCGCCGAGGAGTGGTCCGCGGGGATCAATCGTTTCGAGCGACGCGGCGAAAGCCTGCTCGGCGCCCACGATCAGGGGCGGCTGATCGCCGTCGGCGGGATGACGGCCGAGCCGTCGCGGGGCGACTGGCTGCGGATGCGCCGCTTTTATGTGTCGCGGCAATACCGGGGCAGGGGGATTGGCAGGTGTCTTGCCGAACACCTGCTCGAACACGCCCGCTCCTTCACGCCGGTGGTGACGGTCCATGCCGGCAGCGACGATGCCATCAGTTTCTGGCAGGCCATGGGGTTTCAGGCGCTGACGGGCGAGAGCTATACGCATATCCTGAGCCTCGCCTGAGCGACATTTTTTCATCCCGTTGTTCGGCTGGGCCCGCTCTTCGGCTAGGAATGGAGCATGCTGCTTCGCTCGATGTTTGCCGCCAACTACCGCTCGCTGCGCTCGATCCGCATGGATCTGGCCGGTGTAAACCTGTTCATCGGCGAGAACGGTGTCGGAAAGTCCAACCTTTACCGCGCCTTGCAGCTGGTGCAGGCGGCGGTTCGCGGCAATCTGGCCTATGAGATCGCGGCCGAAGGCGGCATGGCCTCGGCGCTCTGGTCCGGCCAGCGCCGGCAGGAGAAGAATTTTCGCATCAGGCTGGAGGTCGAGGTTCTTGATGAAGAGCGGGCGGTGACGTTCCGCTACCGGGTCGAGGCAGGGCTTCGTCCGCCTATCGATGCGGCGGGCTTTGCCTTCGAGCCGCAGGTGAAGGAAGAGGAGCTTGTCGTTGAAACCGGTGCGCGGCCCGTGACGATGATAAAACGTACCGGGCCGGGGATCATGGTGCGTGGGACAAGCGGTCGCATGGAGGAGTATCCCGAAAAGGCGATGACCTCGGAAACGGCAATCGCGCTGCTCGGCGATGCCGGCCACTATCCGGAAGCAGGGGCTTTTCGGCGATTGATCGACGGCTGGCGGTTCTTCCATGGTTTTCGAACGGATCGCGATTCCAGCCTGCGGCAGCCCTGCCTTGCCGTTACCTCGCCGCTGCTGGATCAGGACGGAGGGAACATGGCGGCGGTGTTCGCGACACTCGTCCACACCCGCGGGGATACGGTGGAGCTCGACCGTGCCGTTGCTGCGGCTCTGGGCGGGGCGAAACTGCATGTGCCTGAGCCAGGCGAATATGCGGAATTCGGCCTGATCTTTCCGGATCTCCCCAAACGGGTGTTTCAGCCGCGCGAGCTTTCCGACGGGCAGATCCGTTTCCTGGGGCTCGCTGCGGCGCTGATGTCCTATCGCCAGCCGCCGCTGATCGCGCTCAACGAGCCGGAGGCGAGCCTGCATCCGGACATGCTGCCGCCGCTGGCGGACATGGTCGCCCAGGCTGCTCGCCACAGCCAGATCTGGATCGTCACCCATTCCGAACTGCTCGCTTCAGCCGTTCAGGAACGTTGCGGCACGCGGCCGCGGCGGGTGATCCGCAGGCAAGGCGCCACCTGGATCGACGGCATGCGGCTGACCGGCGTCATAGACGGTGAAGAGGATGACGAGTAGCCGTCTTTAGGGTTCACTTTTGTTCCGGGTTTGGGCATGGTCGCCGCCCATGGGCATAGATTCGTCCGATCTCTTCGGTTCGCTGTTTGAAGCGCCGTCATTGGTGAGGGTGGTGCCGGTCCTGGTGCCGCTGCCGGTGCCGGTTGCCTACAGCTATGCCGTGCCGGAAGGGGTGCATGTGGAGCCCGGTTCGGTGGTCCAGGTGCCGGTCGGGCCGCGGCAGCTGATCGGCGTCGTCTGGGACGGGGAGAACGACGACAAGCTCGATCCCAAGAAGCTGAGGCCGCTGACCCTCGTTTTCGATTGCCCGCCGCTTTCCAAGGAAATGCGCGATTTCGTCGACTGGGTGGCGAGCTATACCCTCTCTCCACCGGGCCTAGTGGCGCGCATGGCAATCCGCGCACCGGCGGCACTCGATCCGGAGCCGATGGTCGAGGGCCTGCGCTATCTTGGCGGCCAGCCGGAGCGGTTGACACCGGCGCGTGCCCGGGTGCTCGATCTTGCCGCCGAAGAGGAGATCCCGTGGACGCGTAGCGGGCTGGCGCATGCCGCCGGCGTCTCGATGAGCGTCGTCGACGGGCTGACCGCGCAGGGAATTTTCGAGACCGTCTTCCTGCCCCCGCCGCCGGTCGTGGCAAGGCCCGATCCGGACTATATCAGCCCGCGCATCGAGGGGCCGCAGAAACAGGCGTCCGTGGACATCCTGGAATCGATCCGGGCGGGAGGATTCTCCGCCTCGTTGATCGACGGCGTCACCGGCTCGGGCAAGACGGAGGTCTATTTCGAGGCGATCGCCGAAACCTTGAGGCGCGGAAAGCAGGTGCTGATCCTGCTGCCGGAAATCGCGCTGACATCGAGCTTCCTCGAGCGTTTCCAGGAACGGTTCGGCGCCAAGCCCGGCGAATGGCATTCGGACCTTGCCCCCCGCATGCGCGAAAAGGTCTGGCGCGGCGTGGTGACCGGCGAGGTGAAGGTGGTGGCCGGCGCACGTTCAGCGCTGTTCTTGCCGTTCGAGGATCTCGGCCTGATCATCGTCGACGAAGAGCACGACCCTGCCTACAAGCAGGAAGACCGGGTCTTCTACAATGCCCGCGACATGGCGGTGGTGCGGGCCCGGATCGGGGATTTTCCGATCGTGCTGGTTTCCGCGACGCCTTCGGTGGAGAGCCAGGTCAACGGCTTGGCCGGCCGCTACAACACCGTGCACCTGCCGACCCGTTTCGGCGATGCGGCGATGCCGGACCTGCATCTGATCGACATGCGGCGCCACCCGCCGGAGCGCGGCGGCTTCCTGTCGCCGGTGCTTTTGCGGGCCATGAAGAAAACCCTGGAGCGGAACGAGCAGTCGCTGCTTTTCCTCAACCGGCGTGGTTATGCGCCGCTGACCCTCTGCCGCGTCTGCGGCCACCGGTTCCAATGCCCGCAATGTTCGAGCTGGCTGGTGGAGCACCGGTTCAAGAGCCAGATCCAGTGCCATCAATGCGGTTATTCGGAGCGCACGCCGGAAGCGTGTCCCGAATGCGGGACCTTCGACCACCTCGTCGCCTGCGGCCCGGGTGTCGAGCGGATTGCCGAGGAAGTCGAAAAGCATTTTCCGGAAGCGCGGACGATCGTCATGTCGTCGGACCTGCTCGGCGGCGTCAAGCGCATGCGGCTGGAGCTGGAGGCGATCGCCAAGGGCGAGGCTGATATCGTCATCGGCACCCAGCTGGTCGCCAAGGGCCACAATTTTCCACTGATGACGCTGGTCGGCATCGTCGATTCCGATCTCGGGCTTTCGAATGGCGATCCGCGCGCCGCCGAGCGCACTTTCCAGCTTCTGAGCCAGGTGACCGGCCGCGCCGGGCGAACCGGCCTCAAGAGCCATGGCCTGCTGCAGACCTTCCAGCCGCAGCACCCGGTGATGCAGGCGATCGTCTCGGGCGATGCCGGAGCGTTTTACCAACGCGAGATCGCCGAGCGCGAGAAGGCGATCCTGCCGCCGTTCGGCCGGCTTGCCTCGCTGATCGTCTCCGCCGATACCCGGGCGGATGCGGAAACCCATGCGCGGGGCCTCAGAGCCGCCGCGCCAAAGGTCACCGGCATTTCGGTGCTCGGTCCGGCGGAGGCGCCGCTGGCGCTGGTGCGCGGCCGGCATCGCTTCCGGCTCCTGGTGCATGGACGCCGCAATTCCGACATGCAGGCGTTTCTGCGGGCTATGCTGGAAAACGGCCCGAAACAGCGCGGCTCGGTACAGATCCAGCTCGATATCGATCCGCAGAGTTTTCTTTAGCGGAGTGGCTCAGCCCGGCGGTAGGCCGCCGAGATAGAGGATGCTGCGGTTCGGCAGCTTGTCGAGCAGGGCATGCAGGGCCGGATCGGGAAAACGTTTTTCGAAGGGTTGCGCCCAGGCGATGTCGTCGGCATGGAGCTTGATCTCCTCCTGCTTCACGCCGGCTTTTGTATCGAATGCCTGGGGGGTGTCGATGCCGGCGGCGGCGGTTTTCACCAGTCGGCCCAGCGCCGCGTTGCGCTCGGCATAGAGATCCTTGCCGTTGGCCGCGGCGAGCTCGGCAATGGTGACGAGCGGGGCCGCGGCGAAGAGATGGTAGTGGAGGGCGCGGGCGCGGCGGTCCATTTCGAGCGGCAGCGTGCCGTCCGGGCGGATCTGGGCGATGCCGACACGGAAACTCTCCATGCCCCAATCGGTCAGGTCCTCGCGGCTTGCGGCAATGCCGGCAGCCATGGCCGCAAAACCGCTCCAGTAACGATGGTTGTTGCGGCCATCCATCTTGTTATCGCGATCATCGTAATAGGTCATGTTCCGCTCGGCGATCCTCGCCAGCCAGTGCGGAACGGCCTCGGTCGCGGAAGCTGGCACCCCACGCGCGGAGCGGACTTTAAGCCAGGCCACCGAAAACGCACCCAGCATCCAGCCTTGCACGTAAACCGCCTGGTTGCTGGACATCGGACCGGAGAGAACTCCGGAACGGGCGAGCGTCGAAAGCCAGGATGCGGCGCAGACGGCGGAGGATGCATCACCCGTCGTGCGATACCGGTCGGCCATCGCCTCGATCTTCCGTGCGGCGGCCTGCAGGGGCTTCACCGCGTCGTCATAGGCCTGCTTGCGGGCGGGATCGATGACCGAGTGGGCCTTGTCGCTATAGTAATCTGCCGTCTCAAGGCCGGCCAGGAGGTTCGGCGCCGGCCCGCATTTCTCCGGGGTTGTGGCCGCCGCCGCTGTGGGCGGATTGTCCCAGGGGCTTTTTACCATCTGGTCGGCGAGGGCAGGCGAGAGGCGTGAGACCGCGATCGCGACAGCCAGGGCCGAGAGCCGGAAAATTCTTGTCGTCGTCGTCATTCCGTTTCTCCTGATCGGCTGCCGCATCGTCCAACCGGCCCGAGAATTCGCCGTTTTTCGACTTGTTTACCCAAATGGTTATAATCGAACGAATCGAATGAAACGAGGGCCGGATGGAACTCTATTTTCCCACGGAATTCGGCGAACGGGTCGCCTTTGTCTGTGCGGCGGTAACCGCTGCGCTCGGTCTTCTCGTTTTCCTGTTTCCCGCTTTCGTTCTGCGCCTGACGGCATTCCAGATCGGCGAGGTTCGGCCGGAAGGTTATGCCGCGGTCCGATCCACCGGCGCCCATCATCTCGGGTTCGGCCTGGCGGCGATCATGCTCGCCCAGGACTGGATCTACATGACACTCGGTATCGCACTCGGATTTGCTGCCCTGGGGCGGCTGCTGTCGTGTGCCCTGGATCGAGGCTTCACCCTCAGAAACGTAGCATTTTCCCTACTTCAGGTTGCGCTCGCCGGCGGGCCGCTCGCCTATGTCTTCGGCTATATCTGACGCATAATTCGAAGATTGCAGGCGGTTGCCTGCCGAAAATCCTTCCGCTTCCGGTATAAAATCGCTCTCAGCCCTTGCGTGTCCGGCTTTTTCCGTTATCAGGCGTGTTGCGAGTCCTTACAGCCTATGCTAGACGGACCGCGAAAGTCGGAAAGGGTAGGGCGCAAGCTCTGCAGGTTCTGAGAAAAAATCAAACGATTTCAAGCTCTTGCTTCACCTCTCCCATAGGGTCTGGCGCTTGGATGGCAATACAGGGAAACTGTGCCCGTGGCTGACACGTCCCAGCTTATTTCCGGTGTAGCGGAGCGTTATGCTTCCTCGCTTTTCGAACTGTCTCTCGAGGCTGGTTCGGTCGACAAGGTCGGTGCCGATCTTGATCGTTTTCAGGCGCTGCTGGATGAGAGTGAAGACCTGCGACGCCTGGTCGCAAGCCCGGTATTTTCCGCCGAGGACCAGCAGAAGGCCGTGATCGCCGTGGCCGAGAAGGCTGGCATTTCCGGTCTCGTCGCCAATTTCCTGAAGGTGGTCGCCGGCAATCGTCGTCTTTTCGCGATGCCGGGCATGATCCGCGCCTTCCGCCAGATCGCCGCAGAGCATCGCGGTGAAATCACTGCCGAGGTTACCTCGGCGCATGCGCTGTCCGCAGCGCAGGAAAACGAACTCAAGTCGGCGCTGAAGGGCGTAACCGGCAAGGACGTGGCAATCGCCGTGACCATCGACCCGTCGATCCTCGGCGGACTGATCGTCAAGGTCGGTTCTCGTCAGATCGACACTTCCCTTCGCACCAAACTTTCCACCCTTAAGCTTGCACTGAAAGAGGTTGGCTGATGGATATCCGCGCCGCGGAAATTTCCGCAATTCTGAAAGACCAGATCAAGAACTTTGGCCAGGAGGCTGAAGTTTCCGAAGTCGGACAGGTTCTGTCCGTCGGCGACGGCATTGCCCGCGTCTACGGTCTGGACAATGTCCAGGCTGGCGAAATGGTCGAATTCCCGGGCGGCATCCGTGGTATGGCGCTGAACCTCGAAGCCGACAATGTCGGCGTCGTCATCTTCGGTTCCGACCGCGCGATCAAGGAAGGCGACATCGTCAAGCGGACCGGCGCCATCGTCGACGTTCCGGTTGGTCCGGAACTGCTCGGCCGCGTCGTTGACGCGCTTGGCAACCCGATCGACGGCAAGGGCCCGCTCAACGCGACCCGCCGTTCGCGCGTCGACGTCAAGGCTCCGGGCATTATCCCGCGCAAATCGGTTCATGAGCCGATGTCGACCGGCCTCAAGGCCATCGACGCGCTCATCCCAGTCGGCCGCGGCCAGCGCGAGTTGGTCATTGGTGACCGCCAGACCGGCAAGACCGCTATCATTCTCGACACGATCCTCAACCAGAAGGCCATTCACGACAACGGCCCGGACTCGGAAAAGCTGTTCTGCGTCTACGTCGCCATCGGTCAGAAGCGCTCGACGGTTGCTCAGTTCGTGAAGGTTCTCGAAGAGCGTGGCGCTCTGCAGTACTCGATCATCGTTGCCGCGACTGCTTCCGATCCGGCTCCGATGCAGTACTTGGCACCGTTCGCCGGCTGCGCCATGGGCGAATACTTCCGTGACAACGGCCAGCATGCCCTGATCGGTTACGACGACCTTTCCAAGCAGGCCGTCGCCTATCGTCAGATGTCGCTGCTGCTGCGCCGCCCGCCGGGCCGCGAAGCTTATCCGGGCGACGTGTTTTACCTGCATTCCCGCCTTCTGGAGCGCGCTGCGAAGCTCTCCGACGAGCGTGGCAATGGCTCGCTGACGGCTCTGCCGGTCATCGAAACCCAGGGTAACGACGTTTCGGCCTTCATTCCGACCAACGTGATCTCGATCACCGACGGCCAGATCTTCCTTGAAACCGACCTGTTCTACCAGGGTATCCGTCCGGCCGTTAACGTCGGCCTGTCGGTTTCCCGCGTCGGTTCGGCCGCACAGATCAAGGCGATGAAGCAGGTTGCCGGCTCGATCAAGGGCGAACTCGCCCAGTATCGTGAAATGGCCGCCTTCGCCCAGTTCGGCTCCGACCTCGACGCCTCGACGCAGCGCCTGCTGAACCGCGGCGCACGCCTGACGGAACTCCTGAAGCAGCCGCAGTTCGCGCCGCTGAAGACGGAAGAGCAGGTCGCAGTGATCTTTGCCGGCGTCAACGGCTACCTCGACAGAATAGCGGTCGCCCAGGTCGGCAAGTTCGAGCAGGGCTTCCTCTCGTACCTGCGTTCCGAAGGCAAGGCTATCCTCGATGCGATCCGCACCGAGAAGCAGCTTTCCGACGACACGCGTGCGAAGCTGAAGGCTGCTCTCGACAGCTACGCCAAGTCGTTCGCCTGAGAACGGATCAAGCCCACTAACCCCCAGGGGACCGATAACGGATGCCTTCACTTAAGGATCTGAAAAACCGGATCGCCTCCGTCAAGGCGACGCAGAAGATCACCAAGGCGATGAAAATGGTTGCCGCGGCGAAGCTGCGCCGTGCCCAGGAGGCGGCCGAGGCCGCCCGTCCTTACGCGGAACGCATGACCAAGGTGCTGGCCGGCCTTTCGGCCGCCAATGCCGGCAATGCGGAAGCGCCGCTGCTGCTTTCGGGCACGGGCAAGGACCAGGTTCATCTGCTGATCGTTGCGACCGGCGAACGCGGTCTGGCCGGGGGCTTCAACTCCTCGATCATCCGCCTCGCACGCGACCACGCGCTGAAGCTGCTTGCCCAGGGCAAGACGGTGAAGATCATCACCGTCGGCCGCAAGGGCAACGACATCCTGCGCCGCACCTTCAAGGACAACATCGTCGACTACGTGACGTTCCGCGAAATCAAGCAGCTCGGTTTCGCCCAGGCCGACGAGGTGGCACACAAGGTGCTCGCACTCTACAATGCCGGCGAATTCGACATCGCGACGCTGTTCTATGCGCGCTTCCAGTCGGTGATCTCGCAGGTGGCGACCGCTTCGCAGATCATCCCGGCCAAGTTCGATGCGACGCAGGCTGCGGATGCCTCCTCGGCGCTCTACGAATACGAGCCGAGCGAGGAGGAAATCCTCGAAGACCTGCTGCCGAAGAACGTCGCGGTCCAGATCTTCCGGGCTCTGCTCGAAAACAACGCTTCCTTCTATGGCGCGCAGATGTCCGCAATGGACAACGCGACGCGCAATGCCGGTGACATGATCAACAAGCTGACGCTTTCCTACAACCGTCAGCGCCAGGCACAGATCACCAAGGAACTTATCGAAATCATTTCGGGCGCGGAAGCGCTCTGAGGTAAAGAAAGAGGGTAAGAATCATGGCTACCGCAACGGGCACGTCCCTCGGCAAGGTGACCCAGGTTATCGGCGCTGTCGTCGACGTCACTTTCGACGGCGAACTGCCGGCGATCCTGAACGCGCTTGAAACCGACAACAACGGCAATCGCCTCGTTCTCGAAGTCGCGCAGCACCTCGGCGAAAGCGCCGTCCGCACCATCGCAATGGACTCGACCGAAGGTCTGGTTCGTGGTCAGCACGTCACGGATACCGGCGCTCCGATTACCGTTCCGGTCGGTCCGGAAACGCTCGGCCGCATCATGAACGTCATCGGCGAGCCGGTCGACGAAGCCGGTCCGCTGGTCACTTCCGGCAAGCGCGCCATCCACCAGGAAGCACCGGCTTATGTCGAGCAGTCGACCGAAGGCCAGATCCTGGTTACGGGTATCAAGGTCGTCGACCTTCTCGCGCCTTACGCAAAGGGGGGCAAGATCGGCCTCTTCGGCGGTGCAGGCGTCGGCAAGACGGTTCTCATCATGGAACTCATCAACAACGTCGCGAAGGCACACGGCGGTTACTCCGTGTTTGCAGGCGTCGGTGAGCGTACCCGCGAAGGCAACGACCTTTACCACGAAATGATCGAATCGGGCGTCAACAAGCATGGCGGCGGCGAAGGCTCCAAGGCAGCGCTGGTTTACGGCCAGATGAACGAGCCGCCGGGCGCCCGCGCCCGCGTCGCTCTGACGGGTCTCACCATCGCTGAAGACTTCCGCGACAAGGGCCAGGACGTCCTGTTCTTCGTCGACAACATCTTCCGCTTCACCCAGGCAGGTTCGGAAGTGTCGGCTCTGCTCGGCCGTATTCCTTCGGCCGTGGGTTATCAGCCGACGCTGGCCACCGACATGGGCCAGATGCAGGAACGCATCACCACCACGACCAAGGGCTCGATCACCTCGGTTCAGGCCATCTACGTTCCCGCCGACGACTTGACCGACCCGGCACCGGCAACCTCGTTCGCCCACTTGGACGCAACGACGGTTCTGTCGCGTTCGATCGCCGAAAAGGGCATCTACCCGGCCGTCGACCCGCTCGACTCCACCTCGCGTATGCTCGACCCGCTGGTCGTCGGCGAAGAGCACTATGACATCGCCCGCAAGGTCCAGTCGACCCTGCAGCGCTACAAGGCTCTCCAGGACATCATCGCCATCCTCGGCATGGACGAACTGTCCGAAGACGACAAGATGACCGTCCAGCGCGCCCGCAAGATCGAGCGCTTCCTGTCCCAGCCGTTCTTCGTCGCCGAAGTCTTCACCGGTTCGCCGGGCAAGCTCGTCGCCCTCGAAGACACGATCAAGGGCTTCAAGGGCCTCGTCAACGGCGATTACGACCATCTTCCGGAAGCCGCCTTCTACATGGTCGGCTCGATCGAAGAAGCCATGGAAAAGGCCAAGAAGCTGGCCGAAGCCGCCTGATCTTGAACGAGGACGGCGCGCGGGAACTTCTCCGGCGCGCCTTTCCTGCATAAAACACGCGGGCTTCTCGGCAAGGAATTGCCTCGATGCCCTGGTGATTTAGTTTTTCGCAATCCCGGACGCAAAACCGCTCTGCACTTTTGCTGGAATTGCTTTGAGGAAGTGGACCTTCATGGCCGAGGCTTTCAACTTTGAACTGGTTTCGCCCGAGCGCCTGCTCGTCTCGGAAAAGGTCACCGAAGTGGTGATCCCCGCGACGCTTGGCGAAATGACGGTGCTTGCCAATCACGCGCCGACGATGACGACGATCAAGCCGGGTGTGGTTTCGGTGAAGCTTGCTTCCGGCCAGGTTAATAAATACGTCGTTTTCGGCGGCTTCGCCGATATCCTGCCGACCGGCTGCACGCTGCTTGCCGAATCTGCGGTTCCGGCGAGCGAGCTGACCCACGCGACGCTGCAGAAGCGGATCGAGACGACGCAGGCCGAAATCAACCACGCGCAGAACGACGAGCACAAGACCAAGCTCGAGCAGTTCCTGGCGGAACTGACGCACCTGAACGGCGTCGTCAATCCGGCCTGATACGTCAAAGTTCTCTGCGAAAAGATCGAGGCGGTCCGAAAGGCCGCCTTTTTCTTTGGGCGATGGTCGGGTTCCTCTGGCGGCTATCGTCGTGACCGGATGACTGCTTGTATGTGCCGCGCCATCTTGTTAGCCCTTGCCGGTGGAGGAACGCGATGATCGACAAGCTGGAATTTTTCATTGCCCTGGCGCGCGAGAGCCATTTCGGCCGGGCGGCGGAGGAATGCGGCATCTCGCAGCCATCGCTTTCGGCCGCCATCCGCCAGCTCGAAGAACAGCTCGGGGTACAGCTCGTCGTGCGGGGTTCCCGTTATCAGGGCCTGACGCCGGAAGGCCAGCGGGTGCTGGAATGGGCAAAACGGATCGTCGGCGATGCACGCACCATGCGCGAGGAAATGCGGGCCGCCCGCAAGGGTCTTGCCGGGCATATCCGGCTTGCGTCGATCCCGACGGCGCTGGCGATGATCCCGAGGCTGACGGAACCGTTCCAGGCCAAGCATCCGGAGGTCACCTTTTCCGTCGTCTCGCGCAATTCCCTGCAGGTGCTTTCCCAGCTCGACAATTTCGAAATCGACGCGGGCATTACCTATCTCGACAACGAGCCATTGGGGCGGGTGACGAGTGTACCGCTCTATGCGGAGCGCTATAATCTGGTGACGGCTGAGGGTGCGCCTTATGCGGACCGTGAGAGCGTCACGTGGAAGGAGATGGCCGATCTTAGGCTCTGTCTATTGACGCCGGACATGCAGAACCGCCGGATCATCAACCAGCACCTCGCGGAAGCGGGGGTAACGGTGAAGCCGATGCTCGAATCGAACTCCATGGTCGTGCTTCTCTCGCATGTGGGGACCGGGCGCTGGGCAAGCATCATGCCGCGCAACGTGGCGCGTTCATTCGGCTTTACAAAAGAAATCAGGACGATCCCGATCGTCGATCCGGAAGCCACGCATATCGTCGGGCTTGTTGCGACACACCGCGAGCCGTTTACGCCGCTGGTGTCGGCTCTGCTTCACGAAGCGCGGAGCCTCACTCCCGCCGCCATGGCTTGATAGCTTTTTTCTATCGCGTAACCGATCTCCTTTATTGACGGTTGAGGCCCCGGTTGCGACATTCCATTCCCAGTAGGCGAAGTACGATTGTCGGACAACTTCGTCGGCTTTCTGATCCGCATGTGCATGGTGGCGCCGACGCCGCGGCGCTGGGACGGATCAGCCCGGGAGGCTACAGACTATGAATATGCGAATTTCCGCTGGTGAGCTCACCGAGCGGTCGCTTCAGATCATCAGGGATCTGAAGCATTTGGAAGGTCCGATGCTGCCGATCCTGCATGCGATCCAGGCAGAGTTCGGTTATGTGCCGGAAGAGGTAAAGCCGGTCATCGCCAGCGAACTCAACCTGTCGCGCGCCGAAGTGCATGGCGTCGTGACCTTCTACCACGAATTCCGCGACCATCCGGCCGGACGGCATGTGCTGAAACTCTGTCGCGCCGAAGCCTGCCAGTCGATGGGCAGCGACCGCATTGCGGACCACGCCCGGCAGCTTCTCGGGATCGACTTCCACCAGACGACACTCGACGGCGCGGTGACGCTCGAACCGGTCTACTGTCTGGGGCTGTGCGCCTGTGCGCCCGCCGCGATGCTCGATGGCGAGGTTCTTGGCCGCGTCGACGAGCACTGTCTTAGCGAAATCGTTGCGGGGTTAAACCTATGACGGTGACGATTTTTGTTCCGCGCGATGCCGCAGCGCTCGCACTTGGTGCCGAAAAGGTGGCGAACGCGATTGCCCAGGAGATTGCAGCCCGCGGCTTGGATGCAAAAGTCGTGCGCAACGGCTCGCGTGGCATGTTCTGGCTGGAGCCATTGATCGAGGTGAGTACCGAACACGGGCGTATCGCCTATGGGCCGGTCAAGGCCGGCGACGTCAAGGGACTGTTCGATTCGGGTTTTCTGGAGGGTGGACAGCATGCTTTGCATCTCGGGCCGACCGAGGACATTCCATTCCTGCGCCAGCAGACGCGGCTGACCTTCTCCCGTTGCGGCGTCACGGATCCGCTGTCGCTGGATGACTATCGCCAATATCAGGGCCTCAAGGGCCTTGAGACTGCGATCGCCATGACTGGCGCCGAGATCGTCGCCCAGGTCACCGACAGTGGTCTTCGCGGGCGCGGCGGCGCCGGCTTTCCGACCGGGATCAAGTGGAAAACGGTGATGGATGCGGCGGCCAGCCAAAAATACATCGTCTGCAATGCGGATGAGGGCGACAGCGCCACGTTTGCGGACCGGATGATCATGGAGGGCGATCCCTTCGTGCTGATCGAAGGCATGATCATCGCCGGCATCGCGACGGGCGCCACCAAGGGTTACGTCTATACCCGGTCTGAATATCCGCATGCCATCGCGACGATGACTGAGGCCGTTGAGATCGCCCGCGCGGCCGGCATTCTCGGCCCGTCGGTGATGGGTTCAGAGTTCGCCTTCGACATGGAGATCCGCTCCGGCGCCGGCGCCTATGTCTGCGGCGAGGAGACATCGCTGCTGAATTCGCTGGAAGGCAAGCGCGGCATCGTGCGCGCCAAGCCGCCGCTGCCGGCGCTGCAAGGGTTTCTCGGCCGCCCGACGGTCGTCAACAACGTCATCTCGCTTGCATCGGTGCCTGTGATCATGGATCGCGGCGCTGCGTTTTATCGCGACTTCGGCATGGGACGTTCACGGGGCACGATCCCGATCCAGATCGCCGGCAATGTCAAATACGGCGGCCTTTATGAGACGGCCTTTGGCCTGTCGCTCGGCGAGATCGTCGACCATATCGGCGGCGGCACGGCGACCGGACGGCCGGTGAAGGCGGTGCAAGTGGGCGGGCCGCTTGGGGCCTATTTCCCGCGCGCGCTGTTCGATACGCCGTTCGACTATGAGGCTTTCGCGGCTCGGGACGGGCTGATCGGCCATGCCGGCATCACCGTGTTCGACGATAGTGCCGACATGCTGAAACAGGCGCGGTTCGCGATGGAATTCTGCGCCATCGAAAGCTGCGGCAAGTGCACGCCCTGCCGCATCGGTTCGACCCGCGGCGTCGAAACGGCCGACAAGATTGCCCAGGGCATCGAGCCGGAGAAGAACAAGGCGCTGCTCGCCGACCTCTGCAACACGATGAAGTTCGGCTCCCTCTGCGCGCTCGGCGGGTTCACTCCCTATCCGGTGATGAGCGCGATGAACCACTTTCCGGAGGACTTTTCTCCGGCTCCGATGGTGGAGGCGGCGGAATGATGGAAGCTCCTATCTTTGCTTCGGCGCAAGTCGCCCCCCTCTGGCCTGCCGGCCATCTCCCCCACAGGTGGGGAGATCGGCTGGGCGCGCGCTCATCATTTTCCATTCCACGTTTCATCCTCCGTTTCGGTTCTCTTGAAGCGGCGGCCATGCCGCTTGTAATCTCCCCACCTGTGGGGGAGATGGCCGGCAGGCCAGAGGGGGGCGATCTTGCTCCCGCGTTTACTTTTTCCAGCAAGGAGACACACAATGTCCCTCGTTCATGAAATCGACTACGGCACGCCCGCCTCACGCTCCGAAGCCCAGGTCACCCTTACCATCGACGGCCGCGCCATCACCGTGCCGGAAGGCACCTCGATCATGCGCGCCTCGATGGAGGCCGGCATCAAGGTTCCGAAACTCTGCGCCACCGACATGGTCGACGCCTTCGGGTCCTGCCGCCTCTGTCTCGTCGAGATCGAAGGCCGCAACGGCACCCCGGCCTCGTGCACCACGCCGGTCATGCCGGGCATGGTCGTGCACACCCAGACCGGCCGCCTGAAGGACATCCGCCGCGGCGTGATGGAGCTCTATATCTCCGACCATCCGCTCGACTGTCTCACCTGCGCGGCCAATGGTGACTGCGAATTGCAGGACATGGCCGGCGCGGTCGGCCTTCGCGATGTGCGTTACGGCTACGAAGGCGACAATCATGTCAAGGCTCGCAACGACGGTGCGATCAACGCCAAGTGGATGCCGAAGGACGAGTCGAACCCTTATTTCACCTATGATCCTTCGAAATGCATCGTCTGCTCGCGCTGCGTGCGCGCCTGCGAGGAAGTGCAGGGCACGTTCGCGCTGACGATCGAGGGCCGCGGGTTCGAAAGCCGTGTCTCGCCCGGTGCCCACGAGCATTTCCTCGATTCGGAATGCGTTTCCTGTGGCGCCTGCGTGCAGGCCTGCCCGACGGCGACGCTCACCGAAAAGTCGGTGATCGCGATCGGCCAGCCGGAACATTCGGAAGTCACCACCTGCGCCTATTGCGGCGTCGGCTGCTCCTTCAAGGCGGAAATGCGCGGCGAAGAGCTTGTGCGCATGGTGCCATGGAAGGACGGGCAGGCGAACCGCGGCCATTCCTGCGTCAAGGGGCGCTTTGCCTATGGCTACGCGACCCATAAGGACCGCATCCTCAACCCGATGATCCGCGAGAATATCTCCGATCCATGGCGGGAAGTGACCTGGGATGAAGCCTTCGCACATGTTGCCTCCGAATTCCGCCGCATCCAGTATCAGTACGGTCGTGAATCGATCGGCGGTATCACCTCGTCGCGCTGCACCAACGAGGAGACTTTCCTCGTCCAGAAGCTGATCCGCGCCGGTTTCGGCAACAACAATGTCGATACCTGCGCCCGCGTCTGCCACTCACCGACCGGTTACGGTCTCGGCCAGGCCTTCGGAACTTCGGCCGGAACCCAGAATTTCGACTCGGTCGAGCACACCGATGTCGTCATCGTCATCGGCGCCAACCCCACCGATGGCCATCCCGTGTTTGGTTCGCGCTTGAAGAAGCGCTTGCGCCAGGGTGCAAAACTGATCGTCATCGATCCGCGCCGCATCGATCTCGTCCGCACGCCGCATGTGGAGGCCGATTATCACCTGCCGCTGCAGCCGGGCACCAACGTGGCCGTGCTGACCGCACTTGCGCATGTCATCGTCACCGAAGGCCTGTTCGACGAAAAATTCATCCGCGAACGTTGCGACTGGTCCGAATTCGAGGACTGGGCCGGCTTCGTTTCGGAAGATGCACACAGCCCGGAGGCGACCGAGAAATATACCGGCGTGCCGGCGGATCTCGTGCGCGGTGCAGCCCGGCTTTACGCCAAAGGCGGCAACGGAGCGATCTATTACGGTCTCGGCGTCACCGAGCACAGCCAGGGCTCGACCACCGTCATGGCGATTGCCAACCTTGCGATGGTCACCGGCAATATCGGCCGTCCGGGTGTCGGCGTGAACCCGTTGCGCGGCCAGAACAATGTCCAGGGCTCCTGCGACATGGGTTCGTTCCCGCACGAACTGCCGGGCTATCGCCATATCTCGGACGATGCGACCCGCGACACGTTCGAAAAGCTCTGGGGCGTGACGCTCAACAGCGAGCCCGGCCTGCGCATCCCGAACATGCTGGATGCGGCCGTCGAAGGCACGTTCAAGGGCATCTACATCCAGGGCGAGGACATTCTGCAGTCCGACCCGGACACAAAGCACGTCTCGGCCGGTCTTGCCGCAATGGAATGCGTCGTCGTCCACGATCTTTTCCTCAACGAGACCGCCAATTACGCGCATGTCTTCCTGCCAGGTTCGACCTTCCTCGAAAAGGACGGCACGTTCACCAATGCCGAGCGCCGCATCAACCGCGTCCGCAAGGTGATGAGCCCGAAGAACGGTTATGCCGACTGGGAGGTCACCCAGAAGCTCGCCCAGGCGATGGGGCTTGCCTGGAACTATGCGCATCCGTCCGAGATCATGGACGAGATCGCCGTATCGACGCCGAGCTTCGCGCTGGTTTCCTATGACTATCTCGATAAGATGGGCTCGGTTCAGTGGCCGTGCAACGAGGCGCATCCGGTCGGTTCGCCGATCATGCATGTCGACGGTTTCGTGCGCGGCAAGGGCAAGTTCATCCGCACCGAATATGTCGCGACCGACGAACGTACCGGTCCGCGGTTCCCGCTGCTGCTGACGACAGGTCGAATTCTCTCGCAGTACAATGTCGGCGCCCAGACGCGCCGTACCGAAAATGTCACCTGGCATGCGGAAGACCGGCTGGAAATCCATCCGCACGATGCCGAACAGCGCGGCATCAAGGAAGGCGACTGGATCAAGCTCGCCAGCCGTTCGGGCGATACGACGCTCAGGGCGCTGATCACCGATCGCGTCGCGCCGGGCGTGGTCTATACGACCTTCCACCACCCGAACACGCAGGCAAACGTCATCACCACCGACTTCTCCGACTGGGCGACTAACTGCCCGGAATACAAGGTGACGGCGGTGCAGGTATCGCCCTCCAACGGTCCAACCGAGTGGCAGAGCGATTATGACGAGTTGTCGCGGCGGTCTCGTCGGATCGCGGGGAAACTGGAGGCTGCTGAGTGATGCAATTGCTTGGCGTGCTTCGCGTTACCCCCCTCTGCCTGCCGGCATCTCCCCCACAAGGGGGGAGATCGGCAAGACGCGCCGCCGGTATTCTTCAGCATTGGAAATACGTTTGCTCACTCGATTACGTTGATAGTGGGCTGGACATCGCCACATCCGATCTCCCTCCTTGTGGGGGAGATGCCCGGCAGGGCAGAGGGGGGTATTCCTGCCCCGACGTTCGATGACCTTATTCAACACCACCGCCACAGCCCCCGAGATCGCGCGCCGTAACGGCGTGACCCGCGCCGGCTCGCGGGTGGTTCCGGAAGAAGTGGCGATCGCCTTTTCCTATGGCGGGTCGACCCATGCGGTGATGATGGGTACGCCTGCCGATCTCGAGGATTTCGCGGTCGGTTTCAGTCTGACGGAAGGCATCATCGCGTCTATTGCGGAGATCGAGAGCATCGCCGTCGTCGAGGAGGGTGCCGGTCTCGATGTCCAGGTGACGCTTGCCGAGGATAAGGAAGACGCGTTGCGCGCCCGCCGGCGGCATATGGCTGGGCCGGTCGGTTGCGGACTGTGCGGCATCGAATCTATTGAGCAGGCCATGCGCCCGGTACCGGATGTTTCCGCGGTGACGATGGCGCTCAGCCCGAAAGAGGTGAGCGAAGCCGTCGCGGCGCTTAACAGTGCGCAGCCGCTGCATCGGCAAACCCATGCGGTTCACGGCGCCGGCTTCGTCGTGCCGGGCAAGGGGTTGGTTGCCGTCCGCGAGGATGTTGGCCGCCACAATGCGCTCGACAAGCTCGCCGGAGCGGTCATCGCCAAGGGTCTCAAGGGTTCTGAGGGCGTCGTGGTCGTTACCAGCCGCATTTCGGTCGAGATGGTGCAGAAGACGGCGATCCTCGGAAGCCCGGTGCTGATCGCCATTTCCGCACCGACGGCACTTGCCATCCGTACGGCGGAAGCGGCAGGCATGACCTTGATCGCGCTGACCCGCGGCGAGGATTTCGAGATTTTCACGCGTACCGATCGCATAACCACTGGAGTTGTCGCCGATGTCGCATGACCAAAGCCCCGAGCAACTGGTGCTCGACAAGCTGGTCCGGATGGCCAACCAGATCGCCACGTTCTTTCTGTCGCAGCCGGAAAGCGTCCGCGCCGAGGGCGTTGCGACGCATATCAACAAATTCTGGGAGCCGCGCATGCGCCGGCATCTTTTCGAGCATCTCGACAATGGCGGGGCGGGACTGCTGCCGCTCGTCGTCGAGGCCTCGACGCTGATCCGCCGGCCGGAAGCCAAGGTTGGGTCGGGCGTCGGCGTCGGCCAGGATGCGAGACAGGGCGCGCCGGGCGGCAAGGTGCCCGCTGAGGGAGAATCGCTTTCCGAACCGAGCGTTCCGGAGAGTGCCGCATGAATTCATCCATCCGGCAGGTGAGGGGCCGGAGGAGGGATAGAGCATAGCCGTCATCCAGAGGGAGGATATTTTTTAATGGCAATTGCAGACGCGACGAACGAGGGCCTGACAGGCAATGTCGGGCTCCTCGATAGGGAACGTATTATCGCAAAACCGGGCTTCAATCGCTGGCTGGTGCCGCCGGCAGCTTTGGCTATTCACCTTTGCATCGGCATGGCATATGGCTTCAGCGTCTTCTGGCTGCCGCTGTCCCGCGCCCTAGGTACCACGCAGGACCCGTCCTGCACCAGTCTCAATCTCGTCTCGGCGCTGTTCACGACAAGCTGCAACTGGCGTGTTGCAGATCTCGGGTGGATCTACACGCTGTTCTTCGTGCTGCTTGGTTGCTCGGCGGCGATCTGGGGCGGCTGGCTGGAACGGGTCGGCCCACGCAAGGCCGGTTTCGTCTCGGCCTGCTGCTGGTGCGGCGGCATTATCGTCGCGGCCATCGGCGTTATGACCCATCAGCTGTGGCTGATGTGGATCGGCGCCGGCGTCATCGGCGGTGTTGGCCTCGGTCTCGGCTATATCTCGCCGGTCTCGACGCTGATCAAATGGTTCCCGGATCGCCGCGGCATGGCGACCGGTATGGCTATCATGGGCTTCGGAGGCGGCGCGATGATCGGCGCTCCGCTCGCTAACCTCTTGATGAACTATTTCAAGACCGGTACTTCGGTCGGCGTCTGGCAGACCTTCATCTGCATGGCGGTGATCTATTTCTGCTTCATGATGGGCGGCGCCTTCGGGTACCGTATCCCGCCGGCCGGCTGGCGTCCCGAAGGCTGGACGCCTCCGGTCTCCAAGACGACGATGATCACCACCAGGCACGTCCACCTGCGGGATGCACACAAGACCAAGCAGTTCTGGCTGATCTGGGCGGTGCTTTGCTTGAACGTTTCGGCTGGCATCGGCGTTATCGGCATGGCCTCGCCGATGCTGCAGGAAATCTTCGCCGGGTCGCTGATCGGTCTGCCGAACCTGACCTTCTCGCAGCTTGATGCGAGCCAGAAGGCGCAAATCGCCACGATTGCCGCCGGTTTTGCGGGTCTCCTGTCGCTCTTCAATATCGGCGGGCGCTTCTTCTGGGCATCGCTCTCTGATAAGATCGGCCGCAAGAACACATACTATACGTTCTTCGTGCTCGGCATCGTGCTTTATGCGCTCGCTCCGACGCTTGCCGATATGGGCAACAAGGCGCTCTTCGTGCTCGCCTTCGGCATCATCCTGTCCATGTATGGCGGCGGCTTTGCGACCATCCCCGCCTATCTCGCGGATATCTTCGGCACCCAGTTCGTCGGCGCCATCCACGGTCGGCTGCTGACGGCCTGGGCGACCGCCGGCATTCTCGGACCGGTCGTCGTCAACTACATCCGCGAAGCGCAGCTCACCGCTGGCGTTCCCGCCGGACCGGCGCTCTATACCGGCACGATGTATATCCTTGCCGGTATGCTGGTGCTGGGTCTGGTCGCCAACGCGCTGGTGCGTCCGCTTGCCGACAAATGGTTCATGTCGGACCACGAAGTCGCTTCGCTGCAGGCAAAGACGGCTGCCGCGAATGCCGGTCCGACCGGCTCCTTCGGCATCGGCACCGGTGGGCTGGATGCCAAGGCGGCGATCGCCTGGGCCGTGGTCGGCATCCCGCTCCTCTGGGGCGTCTGGGTGACGCTGCGGAGCAGTCTGGTGCTGTTCGGCTAACATTCGGCAATTGGAATGACGAAGGGGCGGCTTGTCGAAGCCGCCCCTTCTTTTTGCCTTGCACGCAAATGTGAGGATAAAAACGGAGGCGGCTCCGCTTGACGGCGGCGGAATCCAAGCTAGATTGCCTTCCGGAACCCGAGTTCGCATTCTCTGCGAAACGCACGCGCCCGCGTGCCCGATCCGGCTTCCAGCGACTGCTTTATCTCTTCATATCTTCAGTGCACACGGGAGTTCTCCATGCGCTACAATCAATTGGGCAATACAGGTCTTTTCGTCTCCGAACTCTGCCTCGGCACGATGACCTTCGGCGAGAACCAGACGGGCGCCGTCTGGAGTGCCGTCGCCGGTCTCGATCAGGACGCCGCCGACAAGATCGTCGAGCGCTCGCTGGCCGCCGGCGTCAACTTCATAGATACGGCGAATGTTTATTCCCAGGGCCGGTCAGAGGCCATCCTCGGTCAGGCGATCAAGAACCTCGGCGTACCGCGCAAGGACGTGGTCATCGCCACGAAATTCCATGGCCAGATGGGCGACAAGCCGAACGATCGCGGCGCCTCCCGCGGCCATATCATGGATTCGGTGGAGCAGAGCCTTGAACGGCTGCAGATGAACCATATCGATCTCTACCAGATCCATGGCACCGACACGGTGACGCCGATCGACGAGACGCTGCGGGCGCTCGACGATCTGGTATCGCGCGGCCTCGTTCGCTACATCGGCCTCTCCAACTGGGCTGCCTGGCGGATGGCGAAGGCGCTCGGCATTTCCGAGCGCAAGGGTTATGCCCGTTTCGAGACGGTGCAGGCCTATTATTCGATCGCCGGCCGCGACCTGGAGCGGGATATCGTGCCGCTGATGCAGGAGGAGAAGCTCGGCCTGATGGTCTGGTCGCCGCTTGCCGGCGGGCTGCTTTCCGGCAAATACGGTCCGGGGGCTCCAGGCAACGGGGAAGGCCGCCGCGCCAACTTCGATTTTCCGCCGGTTGACAAGGATCGTGCGTGGGCCTGCGTCGCGGCCATGCGCGAGGTCGGCGCCAAGCATGGCGCGAGCGTCGCGGAAGTGGCGCTGGCCTATATTCTGGCGAAACCGTTCGTCACGAGTGTCATCATCGGTGCCAAACGGCTGGAACAACTCGAAGAGAATTTGAAGGCCGTGAAGCTGAAGCTCGACGCGGAGGATATGGCAAGACTCGACGAGGTGAGCGCGCTTGCTCCGGAATATCCAGGATGGATGCTGGCGCGCCAGGCTGCGGGACGCCGGCCGGCTCCATTCGAGCCGAAGGGATAATCATGAAAAAAGCCCGCGGCGGTTTGACGCTGCGGGCTTCAAAGTCACGTGACGGCTTAGAGGTCTTTCCAGCCAACCGCCTTGACCTTGAGGTTTTTTGCTGCAGGCGTGGCAGGTGCTTCCGCTTGCCTCGCCTATCAGAAATCAAGCAGCCAGATCGTCGGCCTCGGTGCCCTTGAACATCTTGGCGAGGTTCAGGAAGCATATCATGCCGTTCTCGTTGGCGATGATGCCTTCGGAGAAGGACTTGTCGAAGGAGGCGGAGATTTCCGGAACCGGCTGGACCTGGCTCGAGGGGATCGTCAGGATGTCCGAGACGCGATCGACGAGCATGCCGATGACCATGTTGTGGACTTCCGCGACGACGATGGCGCTGCGCTCGTTGGCAACCGTGCTCTTCATGCCGAGCTTGTAGGCAAGGTCGATGATCGGGATCACGGAACCGCGAAGGTTCATGACGCCGATGACATCGGCCGGGGCGTGCGGGATCGGCGTCGAAGGCGCCCATCCGCGGATTTCGCGGATCGTCGTCGTCTTGACGCAGAATTCCTGGTCATGGAGACGGAAGGCGATGATTTCCAGCGTTTCGCCGCTGTAGCTTGTGGAGTTGATCGTCGTAGCCATCAGAATTCTTCCCAACTATCCGTTGCCTGAGCGGCAGCGGCGGCACCCGTTGTGGTCCGCGCGACCGTTGCCATGAGTTTGCGTGCCGGCGATGCAACGGGTCGTGCATCAGGTCGCGCTATTGCAATCTTATTCGAAGAATGTTGCGCAAATCTAAACCGTCCTAGAAGATCGCGCAGGGTTTCGGCTTCGCGCGCCAGGCTGTGGCTGGCGGCTGTGGTTTCCTCGACCATCGCAGCGTTCTGCTGCGTGTTCTGGTCCATCGAGTTGACGGCCTTGCTGATCTCCTTGATGCCCGTCGACTGTTCACGGGCCGCCTCGACGATCGCTGCGACGTTGCCGTTGATCTCGTCCACCTGGGACATGATCTCATCAAGCGCCTTGCCGGTTTCGCCGACCAGCGCGACGCCGCGCTTCACCTGTTCCGAAGAGGTTGAGATCAGCGTCTTGATCTCCTTGGCCGCACTGGCGGAACGTTGCGCGAGTTCGCGGACTTCCTGGGCGACAACCGCAAAACCCTTGCCGGCTTCGCCTGCGCGGGCCGCCTCGACGCCGGCATTCAGCGCCAGGAGGTTTGTCTGGAAAGCAATCTCGTCGATCACGCCGATGATATTGGAGATTTCCCTGGACGACGTCTCGATCTGGCCCATCGCACTCACCGCGTTGCGGACCACGGCGCCGGAATGTTCGGCGCTTTTTTTAGCATGCGAGACGAGGCTGCCGGCTTCTTCGGCGCGCTTGGCGCTGTCGATCACGGTGCGGCTGATTTCTTCAAGAGCCGCGGCGGTCTCCTCGACTGCCGCCGCCTGCTGCTCGGTGCGCTTGGCAAGGCTGTCGGAAGCCTGGCGAATCTCGCTGGAGCCGCCCGCAATCCCCTCGGCATTGTCCCCGACCGTGCGCATGGCATCCGCCAGCGTTGTGATGGCTCCATTGAAATCGAGGCGGATCTGCTCAAGCGTCGAAATGAAAGGCTTCTCGATGCGGATGGTCAGGTCGCCGTTTGAAAGAGACGTCAGGCCATCGGCGATGTCATCGACCGCGCGGACGCGTTCGGTGATATCTGTCGCAAACTTGACCACCTTGAAGACCCGGCCGTCGGCGTCGAAGATCGGATTGTAGGACGCCTGGATCCAGGCAGCCTTGCCGCCTTTGCCGATGCGCTTGAACTCGGCGGCAATCGCTTCGCCACCGGCGAGCTTCTTCCAGAATTGCGGGTATTCGGCGCTGTCACGGAACGACGGCTCGCAGAACATGCTGTGATGTTTGCCGGTGATTTCCGAAAGTTGATAGCCGAGGCAGGCGAGGAAATTTTCGTTGGCGGTCAGGACATCGCCATTGGGAGTGAACTCGATAATGGCCTGCGTGCGCGAGATGGCGTTGATCTTGCCTTCGTCCTCGGCGGATTTGAGTTTTGCGGCGGTGATGTCGGTTGCGAATTTGACGACCTTGTAAGGCTTGCCGCCCGAGGCCACCGGATTGTAGGAAGCCTGGATCCAGATCTCGCGACCACCCTTGCCGATGCGCTTGTAGGCGGCCGCGTCATATTTGCCGCTGCCGAGATGCGCCCAGAAATCCTTGTAGGCCTGCGACTTCACATAGGCCGGATCGCAGAACATGCTGTGGTGCTTGCCGACGATCTCGGAAAGAGCGTAGCCGAGCGTCTTGCAGAAGTTCTCGTTGGCGGTGAGGACTTTTCCGGACAAATCAAACTCTATGATAGCCTGGGATTTATTGAGCGCTGCAAGTACTGCTTTCGCGTCAGCACCTGGAAGTGAAAGTATGGACATCTGGCTTGCCTGCCCCCATCTGTAAGGTCCCGAACCGCTCAATTTTGCCTGCCGCCTAACGAGGTAATCTCTCGTCGCCGGGACACTGAGTTCTGCTAAAAATAGCATTGAGGACTTAACGGAAGGTCAATAATTCTTTTCGGCTCAAGTCAGGGGAAATACGTATCTGTTCTGTGTTTTGTCAAATTCCGGATGATGTGTATTTGTGCCGCAGTAGCCCCAGTTTTCGATGTATGTTTGGGACTTCCGCGAAGTAATTTCGATCGATATTTTAAATATAAACTTACGCCGCATATCAGGCGCTGGGCGACTAGGCACGCGTTTTGCGGAGGTACGCCGATCCATGTGGTGTCCTCGGAGGTCAGGTTTTTCTCCGAGCAAGCAGGAACTAATGGATATGGGAGATTAGTATTCGCGCTCATAAAAGATGCCGGCCTTGCCGCCTTCGGTGCCGGCGCCGGCCTTGAGCTTCACACCGCGACCGACGTCGAGGTTGATCGTCGCTTCGGCGCCGCCCTCGCCGCCCTGTTCGACCTGGATATAGGTGCGGTTGTTGATGTAGCGGCCGACCGAAACGGTGGTCTGGCCGGTCGCATCGGTGTTGATATCGAGATCGTCGACACCGAGATTGTTGCGCAGCGTTTCGAGCAGCGATGTGGAGCCGCCGCCGGCGAGTTGCGCGACGGCGTCGGCCAGCTGGGCGATCTGCAGCGGTGACAGCCGCGACATCGACTGGCCGAAGATCAGCCGCGCCAGAACCTCGTCCTGGGGCAGGGCGGGTGAGGAGGAGAATGCGATCGTCGGGTCGTTGGCGACACCGGTGACTTTTACCGTGATCGTCGTCGCGGCGGAGGTCGTGTTCGCTTCCATGTTGAGAACCGGGATTAGGCCGCCGCCGAAGGTGATGTCGCCATCGGTAAAATCCAGCCGTTTGGCGAGGATGACGATACGGCCGCGGCGCATCTGGAAGCCGCCAGCGACGACCGGCGCGACCGCCGTGCCCGTCACGGTCAGGTCGCCGCCGAGCTCGGCGTCGATGCCTCGCCCGCGAACGAAAATGCCGTTCGGCGCACTGATCTGGAGGTTGAGCGCGATCGGGTTCGAACTGCCGCCGGCACTCTTCGGGCGCAGCTTTTCCATCTGCCGCAGCACGTCGGGCGGTGCGTTGCGGTGACGGATATCGATGGCGGAAAGCGAAGTCGGCAGGCGGGCCGGTACGGTAATAGCAGCCTTGGTCAGCGTTACCTTGCCACCGAGGATGGGGCCGGAGGTCAGCGGGCCGGTGATCGTCAGGGCGCCGTCGGTGGTTGCAGCGAACAGCGTGCCGTCGGCATAGGATGCCTGAGCAAGCGTGATCCTGAGATCGGCTGGAAATCCGGAGCCGGGTGTGATGCCGACCGAGCCCTGGACCGAGACCGTGCCGCCACCCGAGAGCTTGGCCGTGAGCCTCGAAATATTGGCGCTCTTGCCATCGAAGGCGACATTGGCGGCGAGATCCGTCAGGGCGAGGTTACGGCGAACATCTACCAGGCGGGCGCCGGAGGAGGATGCCGTGCCGGTGATCGCCGGCGCTGCCGCGGTGCCGCCGATCGCAAGATCGACATTGCCGATGCCTTCCAGCACGAACCCTTGAGCGGCCATCTGCCCTGCAAGGATGGAGAAGGGCAGTTTCCCGCTGAATTTCAGATTGAGCGGCTTTTCGCCCGCAAGCGAGACGGAGCCGCCGCCCGACAGCGAGACGCCGCCACCGCCCGAAAGGCGGGTATCGACGGTGACGGTGCTGTTCTGAAACGTGCCGCCGGCGGTGATGTTGAAGGCAGCGACCCCGGCGGAGGTGGTCTGCGCGACGCCGGCATCGGCCCAGCGCAGATCATAACGGACGGCCGGGGCTTGCGGGGTTCCCGTC
>NZ_JALBGW010000055.1:0-27518 GCF_023006485.1 Neorhizobium sp. BETTINA12A | reverse complement strand
AGATCGGCGGTGCGCTCGGCGACGCGGTGCTCCAGCTCGTTGCGCGCCTCGGCTTGCAGCGTCAGGCGTTCGTTGAGCCGCGCTCGGCGCTGGAGGACAATGGCGAGTCCCAGACCTGCAAGGCAGAGCGTCAGAAGTGCTGCAACCGTCGCGGTCTTTGCCTGGGTATGGACCGAGCTGGTATCCATCAGCACGTTGACGGTCCAGCCCGCATCCGGCATCGGTTGCGATACGACGAGATATTCCTTCTCGACCCCGCCATCCCGGATGGTCATGACATCGCGTCCTGCGAAGCTGCCGCGCTCGACCGGCAATTCGCGGAGCCTGGCGTCCGCATACCGCCGCGACGCCTCCGTGCGGGCGATCCGGTCGGGCGTCAGCGGCAGGATGCTGGCATAAAGCCATTCGGGACTGCCGGTCATGAAGATGATGCCCTCGGGATCCGAAACGAAAATCCGATCGTCGCCGCCGCCCCAGGAGGCTTCGAGGTTGTCGATATCCACCTTGAAGACGATCACCCCGCGGATGGCGCCGCCGATCTCGATCGGCGACCCGAAATAGTAGCCGCGCTTCAAAGACGTCGTGCCGAGCGCATAAAAGCGCGACTGGCGGCCCTCCGCCGCATCCTGGAAATAGGGTCGATAGGTGAAATTCTCGCCGACGAAGCTGACCGGGCTGTCATAATTGCTGGCCGCGATCGTCTCGCCGTCCATGGTCATCACGTAAATGTCGGAGGATTTCAGAACCCCATTGATCTCCTTGAGATAAGTGTTCGTTGTCGCCCGCAGCGTCTCGTTCTTCGGATCGAGGATCAGCGCCTCGATATTCTGCTGGTCGGCGATCAGAGCCGGCAATGCCTCGTAACGCTTCAGATGGCCGTCGAGCGCCGACACCGCCAGGCGCAGCGTTGTGCCCGCCTGGATCTCGGCCTCGTCGATATAACCCCGCGCGAGGATATCGCTGCCCTTGAAGACCAGCGCAACGCCGATCGCCGCAAGCAGGGCCAACGGCAGAAGAATGCGATATCTCAACAGGTCCGGTTTCCTCCGCTCATTTTCCCGCCCGGGCTGACGGAAAAACGGCATTCTAACCGCTGCACTGGTGATTTCCATAAAATCCTTCAGGAATGGGCCGGCATCTCGGATCATGGTCGCTACAGGCGTTTGAAGGCGCCGGCGTGCGTGATCGGATCGTGCAAGCATTCCTCGTATCGTCGCAATAATTTCCACCCGCTGCTTGACTTCACGACTGATCGTGCTTCGATCACAGGCGCAAATGGGGAAAGCCACAAGGGGGTTTCAATGGTCTATCTACTCGCACTTTTGATCGGTGTCGTCGCCGGCCTGCGCGCCATGACCGCGCCTGCCGCAATCGCCTGGGCCGCCTATCTCGGCTGGCTCAACCTCTCCGGCTCCTGGCTCGCCTTCATGGGCACCATCTGGGCCGTCGGCATCTTCACCATCCTTGCCGTCGTCGAACTGGTCACCGACCAGCTTCCCTCGACGCCAAGCCGCAAAGTGCCGCAGCAGTTCGGCGCCCGCCTGATCATGGGCGCGCTCACGGGTGCGGCGATCGGCACGCCCTATGGCGGCTGGATCGTCGGCCTCATTGCCGGCATCATCGGCGCTGCGATCGGCACCTATGGTGGCGCCGCCGTCCGCGGCAAGCTGGCCGCCAGCTTCGGCAAGGATCCCCCGGCCGCCTTCATCGAGGACGCTGTCGCGATCATCGCGGCCTACCTCATCGTCGCGTCCCTACCTGTCGCGGCCGCGGTATGAAAAGCTTCGACGCCATCATCATCGGGGCCGGCCAGGCAGGCCCCTCGCTCGCAGGACGCTTCAACGACGCCGGCAAGACCGTTGCGATCATCGAACGCAAACATGTCGGCGGCACCTGCGTCAATACCGGATGCAAGCCGACCAAGACGCTCGTCGCCAGCGCCTATGCCGCCCACGTCGCCCGCCGCGGCGGTGACTATGGCGTGGTGCTCGATGGCCCGGTGAACATCGACATGCCGACCGTCATGCGGCGTTCGCACAAGGTGACGCTCGACTCGCGCCACGGTAACGAAAGCTGGCTCGAAGGCATGCCCAACTGCACTCTGATCCGCGGCCACGCCCGGTTCGAGGATAAGAACACGATCCGCGTCGGCGACGAACTTCTGACCGCGCCGCAGATCTTCCTGAACGTCGGCGGTCGTGCCGCAATCCCGGACTTCCCGGGCGTCGGCGACGTGCCCTACATGACCAACAGCGACATCGTTCTGCTCGACCGGGTGCCGAAACATCTGGTCATCATCGGTGGCAGCTATATCGGGCTGGAATTCGCGCAGATCTACCGCCGCTTCGGGGCCGAGGTGACCGTCGTCGAAAAAGGCCCGCGTCTGGTCGGGCGCGAAGACGAGGAGATTTCGCAGGCGATCCGCGAAATCCTCGAAGCCGAAGGCATCCATATCCGCACCGGCGCGGAATGCATCCGTTTCAGCAGCCTTGAAGACGGCGTCGCCGTCGGCGTCGATTGCACCCAAGGCGCTCCGGAAGTGATCGGCTCCGACGTTCTGCTCGCGGTCGGCCGCCGTCCGAACACCGACGATCTCGGCCTCGATAAGGCCGGCGTCGAACTGGATGCAAAGGGTTACATCAAGGTCGGCGACGACCTCTCGACCAATGTCGAAGGCATCTGGGCGATGGGCGACTGCAACGGCAAAGGCGCCTTCACCCACACCGCCTATAACGACTTCGAGATCATCGCCGCAAACCTCTTCGACGGCGAGAACCGCAAGGTCTCCGACCGGCTGGTCGGTTACGCGCTTTATATCGACCCGCCACTCGGCCGTGTCGGCATGAGCGAGGCAGAGGCGCGCAAGTCTGGGCGGAAGGTCCTGGTCGGTCGTCAGTCCATGGCAAGGGTCGGCCGCGCGGTCGAAAAGGGCGAAACGCAGGGCCTGATGAAATTCGTGGCCGATGCGGACACGCACGAGATCCTCGGTGCCGCGATCCTCGGAACCGGTGGCGACGAATCGATCCACGGCGTGCTCGACATGATGAATGCCCGCGCCACCTACGATACGCTGCGCTGGGCGGTGCCGATCCATCCGACGGTCTCGGAATTCTGGCCGACCGTGGTGCTCGGCATGAAGCCGATCTGAGCCTCTTTTGGACACGATTACAATTTTATCGACCGCCTGAAGCGGCCGGCAAGCATTTCCATTTATGACCGGAGGCATCAGTGTCCCTGTTGATGATGGAAACAGATGTGCGGTTTTGCGGGTTTCGTCGGTGAGGCATACGGCTCCGGAGATTCGGAGGCCTTGCTGTCTTCGATGGCACAGGCGATCGCCCATCGCGGACCGGACGGACAAGGTGTGTTCACCGCTCCCGGCCTCGGCCTTACGCATGTCCGGCTGTCGATCGTCGGGCTTTCCGACGGCCAGCAGCCGATGACGGACGCCGAGGCCCGCTTTACCATCGTCTTCAACGGCGAGATCTTCAACTATGTCGAACTGCGCGACGAACTGAAGGCGCGCGGCGTCACCTTCCGAACCGGCAGCGATACGGAAGTCCTGCTGCAGCTTTATGCGACTTATGGCGAAGCCTGCCTCTCGCGCCTCAACGGCGATTATGCCTTCGCCATCTGGGATCACCGCGAGCGCCGGCTGATGCTCGCCCGCGACCGGATGGGGGTCAGGCCACTCTTTTATACCGAGCACAAGGGTTCGCTGTATTTTGCCTCGGAGATCAAGGCATTGCTTCAGATGCCGGGTATCGAGGCCGAACTCGATCCAATCGCCCTCGACCAGATTTTTACCCTTTGGACGCCGATCCCGCCGCGCACTGCCTTCAATGGCATTTTCGAGCTCGAACCCGGCCACCTGATGATCGCCAGGAACGGCCGGACTGAAACCCGGCCCTATTGGGTGCTTGATTTCCCGGATGCCGGCGATCACGTCGAAGCCGATCAGTCCGTTCGGGAAGAGGAGTTGCGGGCGCTGTTGACCGATGCGACGCAGCTGCGCATGCGCGCCGACGTGCCGGTTGGCGCCTATCTCTCCGGCGGGCTCGACTCCTCGCTGATCGCGGCGCTCGCCGCACCGATGGCTCCGAATGGCCTCGACACCTTCTCAGTCACTTTCGACGACGCCGAGCACGACGAAAGCGCTTTCCAGCGGCAAGTCGCAGAAGCGCTCGGCACCCGTCATCGCGCCGTCGCCAGCGGCTCGGCCGATATCGCCGCAAGTTTTCCGGATGTGATCCGTTTCACCGAACGGCCGGTCCTGCGCACCGCCCCTGCCCCGCTCTACCGCCTCTCAGGCCTTGTTCGCGATGCCGGCATGAAGGTGGTGCTGACCGGCGAAGGCGCCGACGAGGTATTCGCCGGCTACGACATTTTTCGCGAGGCACGGGTGCGCCGTTTCTGTGCCCGCCAGCCAGGATCGAAGATGCGCCCGCATCTTTTCCGCAAGCTCTATCCCTATCTGCCGGGGCTAAAGCAGCAGTCGGCCGAATATCTCGCCGCCTTCTTCGGCGCCGGCAACGAGGCGACGGACGATCCGCTGTTCTCCCACCGCCCGCGCTTCCGCTCGACGGCGGCCGCCAAGATCTTCTATTCCGACGATCTCCGCGCCACGCTCGGCACCTACGATGCCGCCGAAGAACTCGCCTCCCGCCTGCCGGAAAACTTCGGCCGCTGGCATCCGCTGCATCAGGCACAATATCTCGAAAGCCGTTTTCTGCTGCCCGGCTATATCCTGTCGAGCCAGGGCGACCGCATGGCGATGGCGCATGGGATCGAAGGCCGCTTCCCCTTCCTCGACCACCGATTAGTGGAATTCGCCAGTCGCCTGACGCCGGGCATGAAGCTCAAGGGCCTCGACGAGAAGCACATCCTGCGCCATGTCGCCGGGGACCTGCTGCCCGATGTCATCAGCAAGCGTCCGAAACAGCCCTACCGCGCACCGGACAGCCGTTCCTTCATCGGTAATAACGCGCAGGCCTATGTCGGCGAGATGCTCGGCGAACAGGCAATCGCTGCCTCCGGTCTCTTTAATCCGAAGGCCGTCGCAAAACTCCATCAGAAATGCCGCTTGGCCCCAGTCTCCGGGTTTCGCGACAACGCCGCTTTCGTCGGCATATTGTCCACCCAACTCTGGCTGAAGGGTTTTACCCGATCCGCCGCGGACGAGGCGCATCCCATTCGCAAGGCTGCCTATTAGCTCTTGAAAATCTTCAATTAACTTAAAATTCACGACAATTGGTCATGATCGCCGGAGTGTGTCCAATTGTAGGTTCTTTCGCTGTGGCGGGAGGGCGGAGGTAGTCCATGTACGAGCCGAAGGAGCCACATACTCGGCGGTCGGCATCGGCCCGGGCGTCGCGTTATCGCAGCGACTATCAGAGCTCACTCCTGAACCACCCTCTCCTCGAAGAGGAAGAACCCGAAGAACGCCCCCCGGCACGCCATCAGCCTCGTCCTTCTTCGGCACCTGACTATCGACCCCGTTCGGATTATCATCGCCATCCGCCCGCCTATGAACGGGAAGATGACGACCGGATGCGATACGAGGACATTCCGTTTGAAAAACGGATCGAGGCACAGCTTCACAGCCTGACGGAGATACAGTTCACCGATATCATCCGCTGGCTGCGCAAGGGCTTTCTGCGGATCATTGCCGCCGCGATCCTCGGCGCCGTGCTCGCGCTGCTTTACGCCGCCATTGCCTCGCCGCGCTATACGGTCAGCACCGAGATCATCATCGATCCTTCCAACCTCAACGTCGTTTCCGACGATGTCTTCTCCGCCAACCCGCAGCGGGACTCCCAGCTTCTGGAGGTCGAGAGCAAATTGCGGGTGCTGACGTCTCGTAACGTGCTGACCAAGGTCATCAACGATCTCAACCTCACCGAAGACCCGGAATTCAACCGCCCCGGACGGCTCGACGGCCTGCGCAACCTCATTTCGTCGCCGTCCGCGCCCGAGGACAGGCAGTTGAGCGTCCTGCGGCAGCTCGAAAAGCAGGTTACCGCGACCCGCGACGACGGCTCGTTCGTCGTCGTCCTCTCCGTATGGACGGGAGACGTCGACAAGTCGATCAAGCTGTCGAACGCGATCGTCTCGGCCTTCGAAGGCGAACTGTTCAAATCCTCCTCGGCCAGCGCCGGCCAGCTTGCAATCGGCCTCAACAGCCGGCTCGATGAACTGCGCCGCTCCGTCACGCAAGCCGAGGAGAAGGTCGAGCAGTTCAAGCGCCAGAACGACCTGCAATCGACGGCCGGCGAACTCACCAGCACCCGTATTTCCGGCGCGCTCGACACCCAGGTTCTCGACGCCCAGCAACGGCTGATTCAGGCCGATACCCGCTATAAGCAGCTGCAGGCGGCCTATGCCGACAGGCGGGTTGCGAACTCGGCTGTCTTCGACTCTGCCACCATGGTCACCCTGCGCGCCAGCTATAGCGCCTTGCAGCAGCAGATCAGCTCGATGACGCTCGTCTATGGCGCCCGCCACCCGCGCCTTGTCGCTCTGCAGTCTGAACTTGCTTCCGTCGATCGCGCCATCTCCGAGGAAGCCGCCCGTCTTCTCCAGTCCGCCAAGACCGACGTCGATCAGGCAAACAACGCTCTTCAGGAACTGCGCCGCAAGTCCGACGCCTCGCGCTCGACCGTGTTTACCGAAAACGACGCCCAGGTGCGCCTGCGTGAGCTTGAGCGGGATGCACGCTCCAAGGCCGCCGTCTACGAAACCTATCTGTCGCGAACGCACCAGATCAGTGAACGTCAGCAGATCGATACCAGCAATGTCCGGGTGATTTCGCCGCCGGTGCCGCCGCAATCGAAGAGCTGGCCGCCAAGCTCGCTGCTGCTGATGATCGGCGGCGCTTTCGCTGGCGCCATTTTCGGCGTGCTGATGGCACTCACGTTCGGCCTGTTCGGCCATATGCGCGAAGCCGGCCGCGAGTTCGCCTGAACATTTCTACTTCTTCGGAACCAGCGCCTCGTGCAATTCCGGCAGCCATGATTTGGTGGTCGGATCCCAGGGGCCGAATTCGTGGGACGCGAAATCCCAATAGGCCCAGCTCATGCCGCGTCTCTCGATCTCTTCCCGCATGATCCGCGTATAGGTCACCCGGTCGGGATAATAGGCGAGCGAGTTGGAGCCGAATTCCCCGACGAAAATCGGGCGATCGTTCTTTTTCCCCCACTCGACCGCCATGTCGAGAGGCGTCCTGATCTCCTCGATCTGCGCCTTTTCGCAGCAGGCCGTTCCGAGCCAGGGCCTGGATCCTTCTATCCAGCTGGCGCCCTGCATCGTGAACTTGAACGGTGCGTAGTTGTGTATGGTGACGATCAGGCGGCGGTCGTCGGCTGGGATTGCGAACTTATTTAGCCCCCAGGCAGTGCTCCACTCTGCCGGATCGACAATCAGGAAGCGGTGGGGATTTGTCCTGCGGATCACCGCAAGCGCCTGGGCGAGCAAATCGTTCCAGACCTCCTCCGTCTTGCCGTGCGGTTCGTTGTAGATCTCAAACAGCACCTTGTCGTTGGGCAGGCTCTGATATCGCCGTGCAAGCTGCTCCCAGATCGCCAGGAAACGCTCGCGGCTCTTCTCAACACCGATCGCGACCTCTTCCGCCTCCAGAGGATCGCCATCCATCTCATGATAATGGTGGAAGTCGATGATGATGTTGAGGCCCCGGGACAGTGCGTTGTTGATCGCAAAGTCGACGCGCTTCATGAAAGGCTCGTCGAGCTTGTAGGGCTCCGAGACGGCCGTATGGCTGCTGAAACGGGCTGGCAGCCGAATGGTCTGGAACCCGCCCTCCCTGACTGCCGCGAACAGCTCCGTGGAAAGCCGCCCTCCCCAGGCGCCCTCACTCGGCGCCTCCAGCGTTCCCCCGAAATTGACCCCTCGCCCCAGCGCCTTGGCTTGATCGGCCGCGGTCAGTCCGGCGATTTCGGGCGCGCGAGCGTCCGAAAATGGTTTCAGCACGAAATTCTGCGCCTGCGCACCGGCAATCCCGAGCGCCATCAGCATCAGAGATCCGGCAAGCCGCGCCACCATCCTCAGCATTCAAGATCTCCAGTCGTCTGTAAAAGAGCGCCGTCGGATTGCTTCATGACGGGCAAAGTCCGGTTCGACGCAGGTAAGGTCAAGCAACCGGGCGGAAGTTTATCCGGTTATGATGAACGCCCGGAATATCACACGGCCGCACTTTCGCGTCGCGGCCCTTCCAAACCAGGCGCCCAATCGCTCTCGACGAACCTCGCAGCAGCCGTTGCCGGGATATGGATGCTGGCGAGATTCGGCGGTTTCTGTTACGATTCGCGCGCGAAGAGAACGCGGCGGCGGGTGGATGGCGAGAGACACGGACGAAGTTGCGTCTTCTGGAAATTTTGGCGCAACGCTACTGTTTTGCTGTGTCGGGTGCTTCTACTGGATCA
Organism: Neorhizobium sp. BETTINA12A; assembly: GCF_023006485.1. Lineage (NCBI taxonomy): Bacteria > Pseudomonadati > Pseudomonadota > Alphaproteobacteria > Hyphomicrobiales > Rhizobiaceae > Neorhizobium > Neorhizobium sp. BETTINA12A. Next base: position 19,080 of record NZ_JALBGW010000055.1, on the reverse strand, counting down.
CCCTGACGCCTTTCGTCGACACCAGCCTCAACCCTGCCCTGGCGAAGCCTGCTCTCTGGAGCCAGCTGCTCGCCTATATGCTGTTCCTGATCGTGGTTGTCTATGCGATGACCCCGAGGGTGCGGAGCGTCATCTTCCAGCCCCGCCTGCTGCTGACGCTCGTATTCGGATGGCTGTTTCTGACGGCGGCACTGTCGGTCGATCCTCTCGGGGCCGTGCGGCGCGTCCTGATTGCGCTGACCGTCTGCATCAGCGCCAGCGCATTTCTGATGCTGCCCAAGGGCGAAAACCAGTTTGCAAGGCTGGCCGGCGGCGGCGTGATCCTGATCGTCGGCCTTTGTTATTTCGGAGTGCTATTTCTCCCGAGCCTCGCCATCCATCAGCTGACCGATTTTCTCGAACCCCAGCATGCGGGGCGCTGGAAGGGAATTTACGTCCAGAAGAACGAGACGGGCGTCGTCATGGCGCTCTCCTGCTTCGTCGGCATCTACCTGATGTCGGCCTGGTCTCGGATCATCGGGCTGCTCCTGATCGTGGCAAGCTGCCTGTTCCTGCTGAAGACCGGTGCCAAGACTTCGACCGCGATGCTGCCGGGCATCTTCCTCCTCAGTATTTTCTTCGAGCGCTGGCGCTGGATCCGCATTCCCGTCGTCTTCGGCGGCGTCGGCCTGCTCAACCTGGCCACCGTCGGCGTGTCCACCATCGCGCCGCTGCGGGAGATCGTCGCGGCAACGGGTATCGACACCACCTATACGGCACGCGCCGATATCTGGCGGCTGGCGCTTGATGCTATTGCACAGCATCCGATCACCGGTTATGGCTTCGGCTCTTTCTGGGGGGCGGAGAGCCTCGTCAACAGCGATATGCGCACCTTGAACTGGGCCGTGCGCGCGGTGGATGCCCACAATGCCTATGTCGATGCTGCCATGAACGCCGGCATACCGGGATTGATATTGATGGTGATATGGGTCTTGGCTACTCCCCTTAAAAATCTGGCGGCAATCGACGCCGCAAAGAATTTCACGCCGCTCACCAGGCTTTTTTTGAGGATCTGGCTTTTCTCGATCTTCCTGGCCTGCCTCGAAAGCATCTTCCTCGCACGGTCGGGACCGATCTGGTTCACGATGATGGTCGCCATGTTCGGTCTTGGCTACCAGGCCCGCTACCGCATCATAGCCTCCAGGAAGGCCGAGCCCGCCTATGGACCAGCGTACGCCTGAAATGTCTGAGCAAGCACCTGCAAAACAACGGCGAACCTCAGTCTTCGGCATCGAGTTCTCCACCTGGGACGCCGGCAGGATCGTCGATGCCATCGTCACTGAACCGGTTCCTGCCGGAGAAGGCCTGCGACTGCTGGTGACCGCCAACCTCGATCACATCGTGCAACTGAACAGGAATGCCGCCTTCAAGGCCGCCTACGACAAGGCCTGGCTGACAACTGTCGACGGAGCTCCCGTCTTCCTCTATGCGCGGCTGCGTGGGCTCGACGTCCCCGGCCGTATCACCGGCGCCGATCTGTTTCCCGAGATCATCGAGCGCCTGAAGCCGGGCATACACCGGCCCCTGCTTTTATGCTCGAGCGAAACCACCGCTGCTATCCTGGATGAAAAACTGCGCGCGCTCGGCTTTTCCGAACACGTCATCGTCACGGCACCGCCGGCCTTCGAGCGGAACGAGGTGTTTGGCCGGGAATTGGTGTCCAAGCTCCGGGAAAACCGGGTGACCCATATCTTCTTCGGCATCGGTGCCCCGAAGTCCGAGATCTGGATGGACAGGCACCGCGCCGATCTTCCCGATTGCTACGGCTTCGGTTTTGGCGCCGGGCTCGACTTCTATGCCGGCGTCAAATCGCGTGCTCCGGTCTTCCTGCGGAAAGCTGGGCTGGAATTCCTCTGGCGCGTCGCGACAGAACCGCGCCGCCTGGCACGGCGTTATTTCATCACCTCCTGGGCGTTCTGCTGGGCCGTTTACAAGGATCTGACGAGCGACCGCCCGGACACGGATAAGACCCGTTAGGCGACCCCAATCCGCTTCAGCGTATCGATCACGGTCTCGACCTTGATGCCGCGCCGGCGCACCTTGTCGACCACTTGCGAGAAGAAAGCCGGCGAACAGCCGATATTCGTCGGGTCTTCGCGCACATCGTGGGTATAGAAGATCAGCCAGCCGCGGCGCCGCTCGACATCGTCCAGCATCCTGTCGATCGACGACGAATTGTTGCTGCAGTCATAGAGTTCCTGCGCTTTCAGATGCGCAAGATCGATGAGGCCGGAATTGGTGCCGACCTTGATGCCCCGCAGGCCCGGATAGTGATGCATCAGCGCCAGCTTGGATGGAACCGAAATCATCCCGAAAGGATAAGCGAATGAAACCGGCTTTGCGGAGCCGACGATCCGGGCGATTTCCTCGTCGTTTCGTGTAACGTCGGCCATCAGGTCGCGACGCGGCGTTTTCTGAACATTGATATGGCCATGCGTGTGGCCGCCGATCTCGTGTCCCCGGTCCGAAAGCGTCGCGACCATCTCCTCATCGACGATCAGCTGGCCGTTTTCGACGCGCTGCATCAGGCCGCTCGCGAGATAGAACGTGCCGAGCATGCCCGCATCCTCAAGAGCGGGCGCCGCATTTTCGAAGACCGAGACAGGAAAGTCGTCGAACGTGAAAGCAACGACAGGCGCATCCAGCTTCAACAGGTGCGGGCGAAAATAGACGTGCCGCCCGATCTTGCGGGATACGCCTGCCAGTATCTCCGAACCGGACATTTCCCAGAGTTTCGGCTTTTTCATCTACCCCCATCCATTGCAATCGGATCTCCCAGAGCCTGAAAACATAACCTCAAATACTTACGGTTGTCTCAACCTCAGGCACCGCAGAAATGGCACTTCCCGCTATCCCTGAGGCCTGAAGAAGATGAATGAACCTTTCGGCCGATTTCTCGACGCTGAACTCCGCTGCGCGGGCCTGGAGAACTGCGCTTTCGAGCGGGTGGTCAAGTGTCCCGGCCATGGCCTGCGCAAGCGCGGCCGCGTCGCCGACCGTCACCAGCCGTCCAAGCCCTCCGCCTTTCAGGATCTCGCGCGGACCATAGGGCGCATCCGTCGCGACGACGGGCACGCCGCAGGCCATGGCCTCGATCAGCGCGTTCCCCAGCCCCTCGTGCGAGGAGGACGATACGAAAATCGAAGCCTGCGATACGACTGACAACGGGTCCGGATTGTGTCCTGGCAGGCTGACATCCGCCGACAGGTTCCTGGCTTCGATCAGAGCTTCGAGATTGCCGCGCTCATCACCTTCTCCGATGATCGTCAACCGCGCGGCCCGCGTCCGCCTGAGCTGCGCGAAGGCCTCGATCAGCGTCGCGTATCCTTTTTCCGGAGAGAGCCTGCCGACCGAAACGATGAGGCCGGGCTCCGGTGAGCGGCCAAGTTGTTCGATCCGCTGCCGCATCTGCGGTGTCAGAACGGCATTGGTTCCAAGATTGGCGACCTTCGCCGCCGGCACGCCAAAACGGTCGATGAGATCGTTTCGCGCACCCGCCGTCAGCGTCAGCACGAGATCGGCGCGCGGATAGGCAAACCGGATCAGCCTGTAGGCCAGCCGGTTCTGCCAGTAGGGGTCGCCTGTTCGTGCCTGCAGGGGGCTTGCCACCTCCCGCAAGACGATCGACGGCCGCGTTTCCTTCGCAAGCCCTCGGGAGGCCAGGATCACCAGAACATTCGCCGCCGCCTCGGAAGACACCAGCGCCCTGGGGCGGCCCGTGACCAGCAACCGTCTCAATGCAGCCGGCGCGAAGGCAAGGCGCAATTTGCGGCCATTGCCGAGATCGATGACGGGCACGTCGGCGCGGATCAGGTCCCGTAACGGACCCGAACTTTGAAGCGTGACGATTGCGCTCGGAAATCCCTGGGCCTGCAATTCGTTTGCCAGCAGGATGGCGTCACGCTGAGCACCGCCGCCATCGAAACCACGCACGAGAAAACAGATTCGGGCTGCGACCGGATCAACAATCCGAGAGCTATTCATAATCATCACATGCCCTATGATTATTGCGTTTGTTCCTGCTAAGGAAGGATCTGCATCACTCCCGGCAACGATCCGGCCTACCCTAGAGGGTTAGCGGTTAATTCTGACCAAATGCATATTATTGGGCGACGAAATTGAGCGATAGACATGCCTCGGTGTATTTAGCCTCGCGGGCGACCTCGGCCATCATCAATCTCGTGTCGGTTTCCATCTTCACGCGCATGACCAGCGCCGACGTTTACGGCCAGTACATTATCGGATTTTCGATCTGCATGATGGTCTACAGCCTCGGCGTCCAGTGGATCGTATTCGCGCATTTCGGACGATACGACCCGAGGGAAGCCGATCGGCTCGCCGGTGCGCTACTGCTGGTTTCAGGGGTCGTGATGTTGCCGGCGATCGGCGCCATATACCTCTTCTACCTGCTTGGGACACTGCATGCCGATGTCGCGGCCAGCAGCAGCCTGCTGGTGGTTTGCTTCACCTTGTATTTTGTCGCAGTGGAAATCAGCCGCGCCCACCTTCTTGTCCGGCTCGTTGCCATCGCGACCATCGCCCGCAGCGTCTTCTCCCTGATATTCGGTTGCATCGCAGTTCTTGAATTCGAGACGCCCGGCGCGCTGCTGGCAGGCGTAGGGCTGGGTTACGCCCTGGGTTCCGTGCCGGTTTTCCGGCATTTCAGCCGCACCATATGGGCGTCCGGCTTCGTCTGGCCGCGGAGCAGCGACGTGCGGCGGATGTGGCGCTACGGCTGGCCGCTTGCCATAGCCTTCGGCGCTTCCGCAGCCGCCATGAATGTCGACCGGCTGCTCCTGGCAGGCCTCTATAATACCAGCACCGTCGCGCCTTATGGGACCGTGCTCGACCTCATGAAGCAGACCTTCCTGGTCCTGGCCGAGGCGATCAGCGCGGGATATATTTCAAGCGCCAAGAACCTTCACACCGAGGGAAAGGGCTCGGACGCGCGCCATACCCTCAAGCGCGCCTTCATTACCCAGTGCTATATCGTCATTTTCGGCACGGTATCCTTCATCCTGCTCGGCGACGTCGTCTTTGCGGTCCTGCTGGCTCCAAGTTATCTGCCGGTCGTCACGCAGATCATGCCGATCCTGCTCGTCGCAAATGCGCTTCTCGTCATGCGTTCCCATTATTTCGGCCAAGTGATTTATTTCAGCGGGACAACGAACCTGGAACTGGTCGCTTCGGTCGCGATGCTGGCGGTCACCGGTACGCTGAGCTACCTGCTGATCCCTTCCTATGCAGCAATTGGCGCCGCCATTGCCTTCACGCTCGGGCAGGCGGCGGCGCTGTTGATCTGCCTGATCTACGCGTCCGGAAACCTGCGCATGCCTCTCGACCTGCCGCGGGGCAGCCTGCTGCTGGCGCTGGGCATAGCTCTGGTGGCCGTCGGTAAGGGTGTCCAGTTCGTGGCGGCGGAGCCGGCTGCAAGCGCCGTCAACTTCGTGCTGATCGGCATCGCCAGCGCCTATATCGCCCTGCGCTGGAACCTGTTCGATGCCCGCTCGCTGCTTCAGCGTTTTTATCCGCGGCGGGGCTAGCCGGCCTCGGAGCGCAGGAAATTCGTATACCGCTCCAGCATCAGCTCCCGGCTGTGATGCTCGCGATGCAATCGCGCGAAATCGCCGCGAAGCCGCGCGTCCGGATAATTCGCAGCGAGGTCTTTGACCGCATCGGCAAGAGCGGTCGCATCGCAGGGCGGATGGAACCGCGTCATGGATGCGTTTTCATGACCGTTGCCGATGCAAAGCACCTCGCGCAGAACCGGGAGATCGGACGCAACAACGGGTAAACCAGCCATCGAAGCCTCGACCCCTGCAAGGCCGAAAGTCTCCCAGATCGAGGGAAACACATAGATATTGCCGGCTCCCAGGATGTCACCGAGCTCATCCCGATCAATGGAGCCCACCAGATGGACACGCTCAGCCACATCGAGGGCGCACGCCTTGTCTTCAAGCGCCATGCGGTTGGGGCCATCGCCGGCGATGATCAGGTACATTCCCGGCAGCAGCCGGAGCGCCTCCACCAATACGCCATGATCTTTCTGATCCACCAGCCTCCCAGTCGCGACCAGCACGAATGCGTCCGGCGGAATGGAAAGGCGCTGCCGCCAGTCGACCGCTGCACGCGCTGGCGGAATGGGATCGACACCGTGCGGGATCAGAATGAACCGCCGCCGGTAGACCGCAGGCCATTTGCCGAACGAAGCGCTGGTCGATACGGAATTGGATACGAAATGGGTAAAGATTCCCGTCGAGCCGAACAGCCAGTCGAGCGCTTTCCAATGCCGGCGAATACCCTCGGGCGCTGCGGTATGATGGGCAGCGCGCACAGGCACACGGCCGAGAAAGCCGAGGAATCCGCCGAAGACGGAGGCTGCCGCCTGATAGGTGAATATCGCGTCGTACTTTCGGGAGAGGATGGACCATCCGAGGTGCGCAAGATTGCGAAGCGTGGCGACCGTCCCATGACCGGTATCGAGAGGCAGGGTCTGCACGTCGAAACCGCGGGCATGCAATCCGGTTTCGACCATTTGCACAAGTGTCCGCACGCCACCCATCTTGTCATGGGTGACGAGTTGGAGGATCCGCAACCCCGAAGGATTTAGCGTATCGGCAGCTTCTGGAAAAGCGGAGCTGAATTCGTGCCTCATGACCGGAACCTAGGGCTGAAATCTTAAAATCTGTGAAGAGAGATCATTCACATTCCTCCTATCCGATTTTTCGCGGATCAAAAACTCTCCTGCGCGGTTTTGCCTGATGAGCAAAACAGAAACAGGAGGCAGATCCCATGGCCAAAGCCAGTTCGAAACGGATGGGCGCAGGAACGCAGGGAAAAAGCAGCGGCAACGGCGCCATGACGAACATCGACAAGAGGACTCTTCCTGAAAACAAAGTGCTGTCAAACCGCGACAAGGCGCAGCATTCGAGGGAACGCGGACTGGACAGCAAAATGGTACAGACCGAGCAGTTTCACGATCACGAGGCGAATCATCTTAGCGACTGAATAAGCGCCTACATTCATGACTGCTTGAGAAAGGATCTTGAGCCTCAGCAGAGGGCGCCATTCGGCTTTCCGCCCTTGCAAAGTGGAAGAGAAGTAGTAGTCTTTAGCTATCACCGGCATAGGAGAAATAGCGCGCTGGCGACTGGAAGACAGGAAACGCTTTCGCCACCTTTTGGGAGGCTGAAAATATGAACGCAGCAATCCTGACCAATACTTTCGAACCGACGGAATTGGCATTCCTTCAACGCTTATTCGACAAAATCTGTGCAGAGCGCGGACTTGTCGGCGGCAGCCTTGCCGCAAACAATCTCGCAGCGCAGCTGATTCAGCTTTATCAACAGGGTGTGCGCGATCCACGAGATCTGCAGGTCTATCTGGACCCGGATGCACCCATAAGAACCTGATATTTCGTGCCAGCCGCAACCGCCGCGGCTGGCCCCTATTCCGCTTCAGCGCTTCACGCTATCTCTTGGCCATCAGGTCCCGCTCGTCCCGCATCAGGAATACGCGGGTGATGGCATCGAGATTGGCTTCCAGCCAGTTCGCCATTGCGATCTCTTCGCCCAGAATACGTTCGAAGACGGTCTTTGCTTCCATTTCATCGAGTTCGTCGGCCGCTGCAATCAGAACCTTGTAGCTGGCGATCTCCATGTGTTCGAAGGCATAACTTGCCATCGCTCCCTTGACCACCTCGTCACTGGTCAACATGCCGCCGACGCCCTGCGCTTTGGCCGCCAGCTTGGCCGCCATGTCCTTGAGTGCCAATGCGCTGCCGGTTCCGGAAAATTGATCCAGAAGCGCCTTCAGCGCCTGGGCGTGCTTCTCCGTCTCGTGCAGATGCTGGATAATCCTTGCCTTGAGGTCCGGATAGCTTTCGATCCGCCTGGATTGAGCGGAGAGCGTGATGATTGCCTGCTCCTCCATGGCATGCGCCGCACGCAGCCAGGCGAGGAAGTTGTCTCGGGCATGGGTCATTCGCTTCTCCTCGCAAATCGGTTGCCACCAGAACGCGGATGAATGGCAAGATGGATTCAACCCCTGAAAGCATCCGAAGTTCCTCTTCGCCTCAATGCGTTGGAACATTTGCCCCCATCTGCGAATTGTCCGGCGATAACTTCACCAGCACAGAGGCAAGATCATGTCACGCGAGACGAGGGCAAATTCGATCATCGGAGGCATTATTATAGTGCTCCTCTTGATGGCTGTCGGCTATTATTTCACCGGCACGTCGGATAATACGGCGCAGGCGCCGACAGCTCCGGCGACCAACGACACCGCGCAGAAGCCGGCACCAGCACCGGCTCCCGGCACGGATCCGACGAGCACCGGCTCCACCAACCGGTAGGGCAATTCGCGGGGAACAATCGCCATGCCGGGTGGTTGTGGAATGAGTAACAGGGAGTTTTCCATGATCCCCGATCCTCGCGAACCCAGCGAACGGCCACCTATGCCGGCCCCTGTTTGGAAACCGGAACCCCCGATCGGCGAACCGGAACCGGACCGGCTGCCGGACGAGACGCCGCTGCCCAATCCGGATGAAAACCCCAATCCGCCAGTTTATATGCCGCCCGGCAGCCTGGCTTTCAGTTGAAGAGGTACCGGCGCCGTAAGCGCCGGCAGATCGACCATGAACATCCATAGCCATACGCATTCAGACCGTAGAGAAATGCAGAGCGAGAACAGCCAGAGACACCTGGCGGGCGGGCTTTGGAAACTGCTGATCGCCGCAATTCTCATCCTCCTCGGGCTCATCGTCGCGATGGAGGTATTGGGAGACAGCAACAACGGTTTCGTTGCCCCCAATCCAGCTCAGCAGACCGTTCTCGAATAACGCCTCACCTTGCATCCATCCGGGTCGGCACATGAACTCAACCTTGGAACAAAGGATAAAATCCGCGCGTTCATCTGTCATCCTATGACGAGGTGGCGCAGGTGGACGCAACGACGCAATCACTCCCGACCCTAAAAACGTCATTCGCGTTCGACCCAATCATCCGACCGGGCCGCAACGCGTGGCGCAGCGCGAGGGCAAAAAAACTCGCCTTCCTGATCGATGCCGACGATTATTACCGCCGACTGGATCAGGTGCTTAGACAGGCGGAACGTTCGGTCTTCATCATCGGCTGGGATTTCAATCCCGACATTCTCCTTCGTCCCCGCGGTCCGGACGGAGAGACCCTCGGCGCACTGCTGCACAGGATGGTCGAGGAAAAACCTTCGCTTGAAATCCGCATCCTGGTCTGGGGCATGGGCCCGGTCTACTCCGGCAAGAGCCTGAAGATGTTCGGCAGGATGGGCTGGAACGATCATCCGCGCATTTTCCTGCATTTCGACTTCGATCATCCGCTGCGCGCCAGCCATCACCAGAAAATCGTCGTGATCGACGACGGGACAGCCTTCCTCGGCGGCATCGACCTGACCGCCCGTCGGTGGGACGACCGCAGCCACGCAACAGTCAACCCGCTTCGCCGGGCTCCGGACGGAGCCGCCTATGGCCCTGTCCACGACATGCAGGCGATCGTGACCGGTGATACGGCAAAGCTGATCGGCGATGTCGCCCGCCGCCGGTGGAAGAAGGCGACCCGAGAAACGCTTGCGCCACTTGATACGCATAGCGCGCCTCCCTGGCCAGCAGACATGGAACCGGCCCTGACCGACTGCAACACCGGTCTGGCGCTGACCGAAGCCTGGAAATGGAAGGGCCGCCGCGGCCACCGCGAGGCGATCCGGCTGACCCACGACGCGCTGAAGGCAGCCAAAAGCCACCTCTATATCGAAACCCAGTATCTCGCCTCCTTCGGCGTGGCGCGGACGCTTGCCAGACAGTTGAGGAAAGCAGACGGCCCCGAAATCCTCGTGATCGTTACGCGCGAATCCCACGGCTTCCTGGAAAAGCTGATGATGGGCCACAACCGCAACCGGCTGATCCGCCGCCTGAAGCGCGCGGATCGTTATGGACGGCTGCGGGTTTTCTATGCCGTGGTTTCCGACGGCGACGGCAGGGAGCAGGAGATCATCGTTCACTCGAAACTGATCATCGTCGACGACCGGTTCGTGCGCGTCGGCTCTTCCAATCTCAACAATCGCTCGGAAGGCCTGGACACGGAGGCGGACCTTGCGATCGAAACCTCTCAACCGGCGGGCCGACAGGCGATCGCGGCACTGCGCAACGAGCTGATCGCCGAACACCTCGACGCTCAACCGGCGGAAGTCACGCGGATCATCGTGGAAACCGGCTCCATGCTGGCGGCCGTCGATCGGCTGAACGTCAAGCCGCGTGGCTTGCGGAGCTACGACGTCGATACGGACAAAGGCGAAACGGAATCTCTGGTCGGCACAGGGATCATCGATCCGAAACAGCCCTTCTGGCCGATACCGGAAATCAAGGCCGGTTTCCGGCGGCTTTTCGCCCGCCTGTCACATTACCGTCTGCTCTAGGAACCTGCCGCCCCGATGACGATAGTAGGCCTCGGTGACGAGCAGCGTCGGCACGCCGACCGTGAGCGGTACGAAAAAATAAAGCACGCGGAAGGCAATCAGTGCACCGATCGAAGCGGATGTCGGCAGGATCCCGAGCATGGTCGCCTCCAGCACGCCGAGCCCGCCTGGCACATGGCTGAGCAGCGCGGCCAGGTTGGCGGTGACGTAGGCGCTGGCCACGCCCAGGTAACCGGCATCGGTAAAGCTCGCCAGAAGCTGCTGGATGGACGCCGTGACGCAGGCGAAGTTCAGCGTGCCGATGGCGATCTGGCCAAGTGCAAGCTGTATCGCCGGCGGTTCGAAACGCCAGTTGCGCACGACAAGAGGACGGCGCACGAGGGCGCAGATCAGCAGATAGGCGACAGGCCCGGCCAGGCAGAGCGGGCCGACCGCCAGCCGTGCCGTGCGGTCGAGGCCCAGCAGGTCCACCGCGTCGCCGGGTTGGAGCAGCAACGCCAGTCCGGCGAGCGTTCCAAGACCGAGGCCGACGGTCACCCCGCAGAACACGATGACTTTGGCAATGTCCTCTCCAGTCAGCCCCCAGCGCGTGTAGAACCGGTAGCGCACGGCACCGCTGCTGAGCGCGGAAAGCCCGACATTGTGACCGATCGACAGAGCCGTGAAGGACGCGAGCGAGGTCTGGCGCAAGAGAAGCGGCTTGCCCGCATACCGCACGGCAAGCGCATCGAAGCCACCGAGGCAGAGATAGGAGAGGATGACGAAAAAGAAGGCAGTCGCCAGCCGCAAACCGGCGATCGACCGGACCGATTCCTCGATCTCGTCGACCGTGTAGCGGCCGAGACTGCGATAGACGAGGAAGGCCGCCAGGCAGATCGCAACGCCGAGCAGAAACTTGAGCAGATGGCGTCTGGCGATCATGGTCCCTCTCGTAAACGGCTGTATAACAATGGGAACGAAACCGGGCCCGAGGTGTTCCCAGCGCCATGACGGATCAGATATTGCCAGCCGAGGCCGGCCGCGCCCCGGCCCAGCCTTTGAAGACAAGGCATCGCCTGAAAATCCTGAGCTATAATGTGCATAGCTGCATCGGTACCGATCGCCGGCTCGACCCCGCCCGGGTGGCCGAGGTCATCGCAGCCCTGGAACCGGATATCATCGGATTGCAGGAACTGGATGTCGGCCGCAGCCGTACCGGCGGGATAGACCAGGCGCATACGATTGCGTCTCTTCTACGGATGGAATTCCATTTCCACGCTGCACTCAACGTCGCCGAAGAGCGTTATGGCGATGCGATCCTGACGGCCCTTCCGGCAAGAATGGTCAAGGGTGCCGGCCTGCCCTCGCATGGCGAGCAGCGCGGCGCCGTCTGGGTGGAAATAGACGTCGGAGAACAGAAGCTGCAGGTCTTCAACACCCATTTAGGCCTGCTGGGCCGCGACAGGATGCGCCAGATCGGCGAAATTCTGGGCCCGCTTTGGGCGGGTGCGCCGGATTGCCAAGGCAAGCCGAAGATCCTGATCGGCGATTTCAACGCCACTCCCGTGACCGCGACCTACAAGGCCGTCGCCCGCCAGATGGCGGACGCGCCGCTTGTGAGCGGGGGAAGGCCCAAGCCCACTTTCCCATCGCGTCTGCCGCTCCTGAGGATAGACCACGTCTTCGTCTCCAGCAAAGTCACACCCATCGCCACGCAGGTCGTGTCGACCCCGCTTTCCCGCCGGGCCTCCGATCATCTGCCGCTTCTGGTCACTGTCGAGCTCTGATCCTCAATGGCTCAGGGTGCGGCTGAGCCGATGAGCCTCCTTCAGAAGGCGCACCACGTCCTGGTCGGTCGTCTCCCTGAAGTCGCCGTAGTGCAGGCTGACGGCTTCCATATGGTCCGGCGCCGACAGGCAGACGATGTCGTCGACCTCTTCCTGCAGGGCTTCCAGCAATAGACGCGGCGCGACCGGCACCGCGATCCGGATCGACGCTACACCCATGTCCTTCAACGCGTGGATGCCGGCGCGGATCGAAACGCCGTTTGCAATACCATCATCGACGAGAATGATGTCGCGGCCCGTATGATCATGCTCGCTCGGCTCGTCCTCGCCGAAATACATCCGATGTCGGCGCTCGATTTCTGCGAGCTGATGTTCGCGCTCGGCCGCAAGATAGCCTGGCGGCACGTGGAACCGGCGGGCGGCGTCCTCGTCGACGATCACGTGCGGCTCCCGCCCATCGACGACAGCGCCGATGCCGTATTCGGGATGACCCGGCGCGCCGATCTTGCGGACGATGAGGAGATCGAGCGGCAGGCCGAGCCGCTGGGCGACTTCGAAGGCCACGGGTACGCCGCCACGCGGCAGCGCCATCAGGATCGGATCGGGCGGCATCGCCGCCTGCATGGCTTCCGCCAATTGCCTTCCGGCATCCTCGCGATCGACAAAGGTTGGGCTTAGACCGAACATGTCATCCTCCCAGGATGGTGCGATGGCATCTGCCACCACACTTGGTTCTTGGTTCTTGTGCCAGCCCGACCGCATCATAGCACCCGCTGGACGTCCGACAACCGTGAGGATGGGGTTTGGGTTCCGTGCTCTCCAAAAGAGTCAGGAGCCCTTGCCCTTGTGGTGTTCGCTTTCCTGGTTGCGGCCGCGAATGATCGACGGGTCGTCGTGAAGCGAAACTTCCGCGGCCCGCATGTCCAGGTTATCGCCGCGACGGAATGCATCCTTGGCCGCTTCGCTCCGTCGCAGGTCGGGGCCGGGATCGAAATCCTTGGGCGCATTGGCGGTATTTTCCCGCTTTTCGATGACGTTACGTTGTTGCTGATGAGTTTTATTGCCTTGCATGGTCTATCCTCCTTGAGAGGTCATTTGTTCGCCCGGCCGCGTTGGTTGGGATCGACGCCGCCGAAACGGGTCGTGTCGTTGCCGACATCGCCTTCCTCGGTATTCTCGCCGGCGATCTCGTCAGCGCCGGTAAAGCGGTTCAACCCTTTCGACTGGCCTATGCCTGGATCCTCCTTGAGATCGGCGTCGCTCGGCTTGCGGGTCTTGAAGTGCTTGGAAGTGGACATGATCGTCCTCCTTGGCTCCGGGACCGCGGTCTGGCCGCGGCCTCAGTGTTTCGTGCTGGACACGAATTTGTTAAAGTGGCTGGTTTTGCCGGCTTCCGTTTCTTCCTGGAAAAGGAAGACGAGCTTGTTCTCATCGAAGATCGAGAAGAAGTCGTCCCATGCGATTTCCTCCAGGGATTCTTCCGGCTTCCCGAAATCGACGCGCAGAATGCCGCCTTCCCGGGCACCCTTCACCCGAGCCGGATGGCCGCCGCGTTCCTCGATCCATTGCCGGATTTCCTTGTGATCGGTGGTTTCTACGGCTTTGCTCATGGTGCGTTTCTCCTTTCCATACCTGCTTGTCGAACCGGGACCGCCACCGAAGGTTCCGCGTCAAAACAAGCGAAGGGGGAACAAAACTCATGATCATGGGTTCACCGCGGGTCGGACGCATGACCTCCACGCGGCCGACATTGTCATAAGTACCCTCCCCAACTTGGCGCTTCCCCTCACCGGGAAGCGCCTTTTCGTTCACTGCGGCGGTTCAACGCAGGGCCGCGGCATCCGGGCGCGCGGCATTGATGCGCATTGATCTCTTGACGCCCCCCGCCGATTGTCATCCGATGAGATGGATGGGCTTCCGGCCCCCGCCAGAAAAGGGATGACGCCATGTTCGAGACCTTCGACGCGACGCTGCTGGCGCGCATGCAGTTCGCCTTCACGGTCTCGTTCCACATCATTTTTCCCGCGTTTTCGATCGGGCTGGCGAGTTATCTCGCCGTGCTGGAAGGTCTTTGGCTGTGGAAGAAACAGGTCGTCTATCTGGAGCTGTTCGACTTCTGGAAGACGATTTTTGCTCTCGCCTTCGGCATGGGCGTCGTCTCCGGTATCGTCATGTCCTATCAGTTCGGCACGAACTGGAGCGTGTTCTCCGACAAGGTCGGCCCGATCATCGGCCCGCTGATGGGCTACGAAGTGCTCTCGGCATTTTTCCTGGAGGCAGGCTTCCTCGGCATCATGCTGTTCGGCCGCAATCGCGTCGGCCCCGGCCTGCATTTCTTCGCCACCTTGATGGTCGCGGTCGGCACCTTGATCTCCGCGACCTGGATCCTTTCCGCCAACTCCTGGATGCAGACTCCGCAAGGTTTTGCGATGAACGACAAGGGTCAGTTCATCCCCGCCGACTGGTGGGCAGTCATCTTCAACCCATCCTTCCCCTATCGCCTCGTCCACATGGTGCTTGCCGCCTATCTGACGACCGCCCTTGTGGTCGGCGCGGTCGGCGGCCTGCATCTCCTGCGCCGCACCGCCCCCTTGCGCGCCGGCACGATGTTCTCGATGGCGATGTGGATGTTGACGATTGTCGCCCCGATCCAGATCTTTGCCGGCGACCAGCACGGCCTCAACACGCTGGAACACCAGCCGGTCAAGGTCATGGCGATGGAAGGCCATTACCAGAGCCATCCGGACGGCGCGCCGCTGATCCTCTTCGGCCTGCCGAACCAAGCCGAGCAACGGATCGACTATGCAATCGAGATCCCGAAGCTTTCGAGCCTCATCCTGAAGCACAGCCTCGATGCGCCGCTCAAGGGCCTCGACACAGTGCCGCGCGAATTGCAGCCGCCGGTGCCGGTCGTGTTCTGGTCCTTCCGCATCATGGTGGGCCTCGGGTTCGCGATGCTAGGCCTCGGCCTCTGGAGCCTGTACTGTCGATGGAAGGGCAGCCTCTACACGACCGAGTGGCTGCACCGTGCTGCGATGGTGATGGGGCCGGCCGGCTTCGTCGCCGTGCTCGCCGGCTGGGTGACAACCGAGGTCGGCCGCCAGCCCTATACCGTCTATGGCCACCTGCTGACCGCCAACTCCGTCTCTCCGATTGCGGCGGCAGCAGTGGGCTCCTCGCTGATCGCCTTCATCGTCGTCTATTTCCTCGTCTTCGGCGCCGGCACCTTCTACATTCTGCGGCTGATGTCCCGCCTGCCGCGCGATCCGAGCGGCGACCTCGGCGAAGGCCCTATCCGAACCGCCGGCATCAATCCCGGCCCGCAAACCCCGGCACTTCAGGCAGGAGCCCGTCATGGCCATTGACCTTCCCTTCATCTGGGCGGCCATCATCGCCTTCGCAGTGCTTGCCTATGTCATCCTCGACGGGTTCGACCTCGGCGTCGGCATTCTCTTCCCGCTGTTTCCGGAAAAGCGCCATCGCGACGTAATGATGAACAGCGTCGCGCCCGTTTGGGACGGCAACGAGACCTGGCTTGTCCTCGGCGGCGGCGGGCTGATGGCGGTCTTTCCGCTCGCCTATGCGACGATCCTGCCGGCACTCTACGCACCTATCATCGCCATGCTGATCGGGCTGATCTTTCGAGGCGTCGCCTTCGAATACCGCTGGCGCACCGGCCGGGCACAATATCTCTGGAACTGGGCCTTTGCCGGCGGCTCGTTCATGGCGGCGTTGGCTCAAGGGATCGCGCTTGGCGCGCTGGTGCAGGGCATTCCGGTTGCAAACCGCGCCTACTCCGGCGGCTGGTGGGACTGGCTGACCCCGTTTTCGATCGCCACCGGCCTTGCAGTCGTGATCGGCTACGCACTGCTCGGCTCGACCTGGCTGGTGATGAAAACGACGGGCGACCTTCGCGACAAGGCTCGCAGCCTTTCCTATATCGCCGCCCTCGCGACGCTCGCCGCCATGGCGATCTTCAGCCTCTGGACGCCCTTTCTCGAACCGCTCTATCTGAAACGCTGGTTCTCCTGGCCGACGGCGATCTTCAGCATCATCGTGCCGCTGCTTGTCCTCGGCTGTTTCTGGCTTCTGCTCACGGGCCTGAAAAACAACCGCGACAGCCGGCCTTTCCTTGCCGCGCTCGGGCTTTTCATACTTGGCTACGCAGGCATCGGCATCAGCTTCTATCCCTATATCGTGCCGACATCCGTGACGATATGGGATGCGGCGGCGCCCGACGAAAGCCTCGGTTTCCTGCTGGTCGGCGCGCTGATCCTGGTGCCGCTCATCCTTGCCTATACGAGTTATGCCTATTGGGTCTTCCGCGGCAAGGTCGATCCGGAAGAGGGTTATCACTGATGACCGGCGGCGAAACCTTCAGGCGACTCGCCTGGTTCGTCGGCCTCTGGGTGGCCGGAGTGGTAACGGTCGGCACTGTCGGCGTGGTCATCAAATTCTGGCTCGGCGCCTAACGCCGTGTCAGCGCCACCACATAACGCGCCGGTTCCGTGCCTGGATTGAAGAAGACGCAATCGGCAGGCGGACCGAGCAGAAGGCAATCACCGTCGGTGAGATGATGCATCACCGTCCCCTCCTGGAAATCGAGCCGGCCCGAAAGTACCCAGATCTGCTGGTGCTGGAAGGCGAAGGCGGATGCCGGATAAGGCACGCGCACGCCTGATGGCAGCGATACATCCAGAAGCTCCAACGGGGAATTCGCCGGAGAGACCGCGCGGCGGGTGTAACCCGTTTCCGGATCGGTCCAGGCCGGCTGTTCCGCCTGCAGCGCGACGCGCTCCTGCGCCCGCTCGGCAAGCGCCAGCAGAACTGAGAGCGGCAGACCGAAGGCGCCCGAGAGCCGGCCGAGCACGGTTGCCGTGGGGCTCGCCTCGCTGCGCTCGATCTTGCTGATCATCGCCTTGGAGACGCCCGAGCGTTCGGCAAGCTCGGCCAGGGACCAGCCCCGCGCCTCCCGCTCGATTTTCAGCCGCATGGCAATCGCCTGGACCGGATCATTTTCAGCCTGTTGCAAGCGGCTTGCCTTTCAACAATCGTCTTCTATAGTGGACAAATACATCCTATAAGAGACAAGTCCTGCCGGCAATGAGGAATTCAAAGGGAAGATCGTGACGCGCGAAATCCGTTTCAACGCCTTCGACATGAACTGCGTCGGCCACATCCAGCAGGGGCTCTGGGCGCATCCGCGGGACCAGTCGCATCGCTATACGCAGCTGCGATACTGGACGGACTATGCGAAAAGGCTGGAAGCGGGCCTGTTCGACGGCATATTCCTCGCCGACGTTCTCGGCGTCAACGACGTCTTCGGCGGCAGCAATGCGGCGGCGCTGAGGGGTGCGGTACAGGTGCCGGTCAACGATCCGCTGCTGCTGGTGCCGGCCATGGCCGCCGTCACCGAACATCTCTCATTTGGCGTTACCGCCAACCTGACCCACGAACCGCCTTTCGTCTTCGCGCGCCGCATGTCGACGCTCGATCACCTGACGGGCGGCCGGATCGGCTGGAACATCGTCACCGGTTATCTCGACAGCGCCGCCAAGGCGATCGGCCTCGATGGCATGGCGGCCCATGACGACCGCTACGACCTCGCCGACGAGTACATGGAGATCATGTACCGGCTGTGGGAGGCGAGCTGGGAGGACGACGCGGTGGTCTTCGACCGGGCAAACCGCGTCTATACCGACCCGGCCAAGGTGCACAAGGTCCACCACCGCGGCAAGCAATACGGCATCGAGGCGATCCATCTCTGCGAACCCTCGCCGCAGCGCACGCCGGTTCTCTACCAGGCCGGATCCTCGACCCGCGGCCGGCAATTCGCCGCCACCCATGCCGAATGCGTCTTCGTCAACGGCCAGAAGACTGAAGGCGTCAAGGGCATCGCCGACGACATCAGGGCCCGCGCCGTCGAATACGGCCGCAGCGCGGAGGACATCAAAGTCTTCGTCGGCGCCACGATCGTCACCGCCCGCACCGAAAAGGAAGCGCGCGAAAAGTTCGAGGACTATCGCGCCTATGCGAGCTCCGAAGGCGCACTCGTGCATGCCGCCGGCTCGCTCGGCATAGATTTTGCAAAATACGATCTCGACGAACCGATCGAGACCGGCAAGAGCTCGGCGATAGTCTCGAATGTGGAAGCCATGACCCGCACCGCCGGACCGCAATGGACCAAGCGCAAGCTGCTCGAACAGATGGTGCTCGGCAGCCGCCAGGCACCGATGATCGGCTCCGCCGAACAGATCGCTGACAACCTCGTCGCCTGGATGGATGAGGCCGGCGTCGACGGTTTCAACCTGTCGCGCACCGTCGTGCCGGAATGTTTCGACGATATCATCGAACTGGTGATCCCGATCCTGCAGGAACGCGGTCTCTACAAGACCAGCTATCGCGAAGGCCCGTTCCGTGAAAAGCTGTTCGGAACGCCGCGCCTGCCGAGCCGGCATATCGCCGCCAGATATCGCACCATGGGATAAACCGATGAGCACCGCGACGACCCTGGAAACGCCAGCTGAAGGCCGCTGGTCGATGCTGGCGCTGTTGTGCCTCGCCGTCGTGCTCTCCTTCTCCTGCTGGTTTTCGGCAAACGCCATCGCGCCGGAGCTGAAACGCGTCTGGTCGCTGTCCGAAAGTGCCGCCGCCTGGCTCACAAACGGCGTGCAGATCGGCTTCGTGATCGGCGCCCTGGCGGCGAGCTTCTTCAACCTGCCGGACCTCATCCGCATGAACCGGCTGATGGCGGCCTCCGCCCTGCTTGCCGCGCTCTCCAACGCCGCCTTGGCTCTGGAGCCCGGCCCGACCGGCGCCATCCTCTGCC